>JAFUXY010000177.1 GCA_017477005.1 Lachnospiraceae bacterium
ATGCGGGATTACTTTTTCCTCAACTCCTTTTTCGATCTCTTTCTCCTCTGCTTCCTCATACGAATCCCCTAGAAGCAGACGTTCCAACACTCGTTTGCTGTTTTCCTTGTCATTGAACGCGAAAGTTTTGTTGACCCTTTCCAAATATTTCTCTTTTGGCTGGCAATCATTTTTGACATAATCAATAATCAAATCAATTGTATCATCTAAGGTGTAAGCAACCTCTCCGAACCCATCCCTTTCATAATCAAAATATCCCTCTACATAGCTATGCCCACCCGCACGAAACGTTTCGATATCAAAATGTGTATAAATAATCGGTTTCCTTAAATACGCGAAATCAAAAGCTGTTGATGAATAGTCCGTCAGGATCAAATCAGACCAGGCGAAAACATCCCGATAAGCCACATTTTCCTCAAATACCTTGACATTCTCCATTCCTGAGAACAGCTCGTCCAAATACGGCTCAACCAACGGATGTGGTTTCATGCACAATGTGTAACCATATTTCTCAAGAGCCTTTTTTAACCTCGTGCTTTGTATCAAAGCACTATAAAATTTGCTGTACTCGATATCTTCTATATCTTCCCGCAATATCCATCTTCCCGTCACAGGATCTGGCTTGGGTTCCATAAGATATTTTCTCCAAGTAGGCATCAACGTAATGTACCTTTTTTCATCTCGGTACAACAAATCATTTCTAGGAAATCCTGTCAACCAAATATTCTTTTTTTCGTAATAATAATCATAGTCAAACATCGATCTATATTCCGGATCAGTAGCTACCACTAACCCGTAAATATTTCGGCTATATCTATTCAACCACGCAGACTGATCGTCTTTGGTAACGCCATGTTGCAAAAATACAAATTTCATATGGTGTCTGATATCGCGAAAATAGATATTGGGAACGACTCCCAGCACCGGAGAATTTGCTTGCGAAGAAATTATATACTCCGCAAACAGATGATACAAGGTATGCTTCACACTAAATGGAGTAATCGTTCTCGCATATTTTGAAATACGCTTCCCTTCCTCCGACTTTCGATCAATAACGAAATAATAATATACTCCTTTAGGTCTATGCTTCTGGAGATATTTCAAAAATGCCTCACCGTTGTCATCCCCACGATCGGCTCGATCGGATATCAACCATATTCTTTTATCCTTCATCACAGGATATAACCCCCAGTATGCCACTCGAACGGGAATAGAGAGCAGAGCATTCTTTCTTCTTTTCATCAGCAATGAAAAAAGCAGTCTAGCTTCAAGATAAGGCAAGCGAATTCTTGATGTCCTTTTAAGAACTATGTCTTTTCGTCCGCCATCAAAAAACATCAACCACCCCTTGTGGTAATAATACCCTCTTCTATTGTTTTCTGAAATAGGCGCATACCTCCCAAATCCAATTTTCTCCCTCTTTACTTCAACCCCTTGACCACCTTCAAACAAAGAGATTCGTTGTATTTTCTCTTTGGAATCCAGAGGAATTTCGATATCAAAAGCCTTTCCAGGATACACTATCTGATCCCAACAAATCGAATCGTATCGTCCTTTTCCTTCTTTCGCAAAATACTGATTTTGATGATTTACTTTCGCATAAAACGTAGCCTTTTCTTTGTCTTCTTCGTTCAAAAATTTGGCACGGACACGTATTTTTAATTTGTTTTTTTCAAAATCTATCAGCTCTACCTTTGTATATACCAACGAACTACGCAATATCTCGGTTTCTCCGTGCTTAAGTACCTTGTCTTCTTCTTCAAGTACAATATCCAATTCATTCTGCTTGCATCTGAAAAAGAAAACCTTGTCTCTGGCATTCTGATTGATCTTCATCAAATAATCATCATCTATTTTATTTATAACTTTATTTAGAAAGCCTTTGAATTCTTGAACATCATATACTTCGGATATGACATCTGTCGCAGACGATTCTGTCGCACACCATCTAAAAAGACGGATCAGGTTATATTGAATAAAACGAGGAGTTTCAATTTTATATTTTTGATAAACAGGCTCTATCACATTCTCTCGGAAGACACGAAGCTGCTCTGGATCTTGCTGATACTCAGGGAAGAAATTGGAGCTTCTGCGTTTTGCTGGGGACGCTTCTACAAGCGTCTGCTTCGTGAGTAAAACCCGGGGGTTTGCATGAAATACCTCCGCCAACAATCGGAAAGACAGCAGCTCTTCTATCTCTGTTGAATATCCTTTACTCCATTTCCCTGCTTTGTTTTTTCTTGTTGACACGATACTATCTGCTCGGACAAAACTATAGTTCCAAAAAAACAACGGAATCTCATCATACTCATCTAAATCTACGATTCGTTCTCCCTTGGGAACCCTGCTGATTACCTGTCTGATCAGATCATTTTTCTTTTTTGAGTCATATCTTGCAAGCACGACTTCTATTCCATTTCCCCTTTTGGAAAACAAAAAAGAAATAATTTTGAACGTGTTTCTTTGATAAACAGATCCACATTCCGCATAATGCACATATTTCCCCTTTATCCGAAAATACGCACGTTTTTGAAATTCCCCTTTGGAAATTTGTCCCAAATAGGATATATTTTCAAAATGCTGTGAAATGATCCTTTTCAGTTCCTCTGTATAAAAAAAATCTGACGAAACCGCCAAAATCAAATTGATATGCCTGTCAAAACCTATACTCTGATTCAGCAGACTTTGCAATGTTTGTTTGTAATATTCATTCGAAATATATAACAATACATAAAATTTTCTACTTTTCACAGAAACTCCTTTTTTTGAATTACAATCTTATACTATGCCCATCCTATCCATAAATTCTCTTTTGTTCTTAAAAGTCGTCGTTGTTGGCCTGCCAAGCTCTGGTCTCGATCCTACCTTGCATTTGATTTCAATCAAAGACAGTCCTTGATTTTTCTTTGCCGATTTCAGAGCCTCCATCAGTTCGTCTCTCTCTGTGATGCAGCACACTCTTGGATATCCACATGCTGCGGCTATTTTCGATATATTTAATTTTCCCATTACTGTTGGCTGTCCTCCAACAGATTCGTGGGCACCATTGTTGATAACAATATGGATGAAATTTCGGGGATTCAAATCTGCAATCACAGGAAGCGCTCCCAAATGCATCAATGCCGCTCCATCTCCATCCACGCACCAAACGGTCTGTTCGGGCTTGTTCAAAGCGATCCCCAAAGCAATCGAACTGCAGTGTCCCATAGAGCCTACTGTCAAAAAATCAAACCCATGACTTTGTCCGCTCCTTTCTCTTGCCTCAAACAATTCCCTGCTTGCTTTTCCCGTAGTGGAAATAATGAGATCTGTGCCTGACGCTTGAATAATACACTCGATTGCTTCCTCTCGCAATAAAGCTCCTGTCCCTTTATACAAAGAAGTTGCTCCCTCATATGAAAAAGCACCTTCACGTATGACAAAAGCCGCTTGCTTTCCATTTTTGAGCAAACTGGAATATTCCTCCATTTTATTTTTGACATCTGCTTCTGTCGTATTTTTATCCACGACCATACAAGCAATATCCATGACCTCCAACAGTTCTTTCGTGATCTGTCCCTGAAAAGCATGATGAGGCTCATCTTTGATCCCCGGCTCCCCTCTCCAGCCAATCACAAATATCACAGGTATCGCATACACTTTTTCATTCAATAAAGAGGTAATAGGATTCACGGCATTTCCTTCTCCGCTATTTTGCATATAAACAACCGGAATTTTGCCGGTTGCCAGATGGTATCCTGCTGCAATTCCAATCGCATTCCCCTCATTGGCTGCAATAATATGCTGTTTTGTATTGATACCATAGCTTGCGCTGATATAATCGCACATTGGCTTCAATCGGCTGTCCGGTACTCCTGTAAAAAAATCTGCGTTCAAACATTCAACAAAGCTTTCAACCTTCATAAATCCACCTTTTTCATTTTGCAATACAAATCTTCAATATCCGCTGATTTCAACTGAATCGGATGATTGGACAATCGAATTGGATTGACAGATTTTACCAGAAAACCTATATCTTTTTCCTGAACTGGCAGCAA
This sequence comes from Lachnospiraceae bacterium, assembly GCA_017477005.1. Taxonomy (GTDB): domain Bacteria; phylum Bacillota; class Clostridia; order Lachnospirales; family Lachnospiraceae; genus RGIG4930. The sequence goes on from JAFUXY010000177.1 coordinate 4,038, forward strand.
GTCCAACCTGAGCGAGTGCAAAAAATCAGAAAACATCTGCGCTCCGGCCATACTATTTTCCGCACCAAAGACCGCCCCTAGATTGTCAAATACCCCCATCAAATATTCTTTTCCCCGTTGATCCAAACACTGATCTATGTGCTCTATCATCCAAGGCCATAATTCATTCAAGCATATCGCGGCCGCATGGCCATGTGCTATTCCATATAAACCTGTCAATTTGTAACTCATTGCATGCGCTGCCGTTGTCTGTGTAATATTGATCGCCCTGCCTGCTGTATAAGCTGCTTTTTGTATCTCTGGAAACGTTCGACTGTCACCATCTAAATAAGATTGGCTATTTTTTAATATAATTGCAATCGCATCTTGGGAATAGCATTGACTTTCTTCTGTACTATGTACAGACCAATAAGATTCAATTGAATGACAGAGCGCGTCCAACAAGGCCGATTTTTTTTGATAATCTGAAACAGATTCCAACCCAGAGTGATCAAACAATACGATATTCGGAATAATCGCATCGGATGTCACAGACTGTTTGACTCCATCCTCGTATACAACTGCAAAACGAGTGGCTTCTGATCCGGATCCCGCCGTCGTCGGTATCGCCACAAAAGGAACAGAAACCATTGCCTCCGATGGAATTTCCGACAAACTGCTCCACCCCGAAATATCATAGCCCCCATAGAGCTTGACACATTTCGCAATGTCCATAGCCGAGCCACCACCGACTGCTAAAATCATTTCATATTCATCTGCTCTGAATATTTGAATGGCATCTTTCAAGCTCTCTGTCGTCGGGTTCGGACTGAACCCACTAAATCGCTCATAATGAATGTTCTCCAACAGACGTTCTAATTTCTCCCGGTTGTATCGGAATGATGTATTTCCACAAATCAAAAAAACCTTTGAAATACCTTGTTTGTTTATACAGCTTCTCAGTTGTTCATAAGATTGAAAAATTTTTTGCTCCACTATACAAACTCCTCTGGGATCAAACGAATAATTTCAGAAAAAGGCATCAACATCCCTTCACATTCCTGGGCACGATGTTCCTTCAATATCGTTTCTGCTACCTTTTGAATGGCCGGAACCGTTGCTCGCATCAATTGATTTGCATAAATAACGATATTGACTCCCCTCTCTTTGAATTCTTCTTCTTTCACTGCATCAAAACTAGTGGGAACCACCACTATAGGCGTCATTTGATTGGTTTCCCGGAATTGTTGGACGAAATCAAATATTTCCATTGGATCCTTTTGTCGGCTGTGAATCATGATTGCGTCTGCACCAGCTTCCACAAAGCTTTTTGCCCGGAACAGCGCATCCTCCAACCCCTTTTCCAAAATCAAACTCTCTATTCTTGCACAGATCATAAATTCCTTTGTTCGCTGTGCATTTTTTCCGGCTTTTATCTTTTCGCAAAATACCGAAACGTCCTCTTGTGTCTGAGCCACCTCTGTGCCAAATAGACTGTTTTTCTTTAGTCCGGTCTTGTCTTCTATGATTACCATGGAAACTCCCATACGTTCTAACGAACGCACGGTATAAACAAAATGCTCAACCTTCCCTCCTGTATCACCGTCAAAAATAATAGGCTTTGTGGTCACCTCCATCAAATCCTCTATCGTACGAAAACGGCTAGTCATATCTACGAGTTCGATATCTGGCTTCCCTTTCGCGGTAGAATCACACAAACTCGACACCCACATGGCATCAAACTGATGACCACCTCCATCTTGACTGACAACCGTATTCTCAACCACAAGTCCCGTCAATCCATCGTGTGCTTCCATCGCCGTTGCAAATCCCTTTATATCCAAGATACGTCTCAGACGACCTCTTCGTACATCCGGCATCGCAATTTCTGTCTTCGTGCGGGCTTCGAGTTCTCGATATTTTTTGTCCGCCGCATAGGGAAATTCAATAAGTCTGCCCCCGTATCCTGCCAAAACAGAAACAACCTCATCTCGAATAGATTTCTGAAATCCATCCTTCCAATCATCTCCATGAACCACAAAATCCGGCTTGATCTGCTCCAGATTTTCCCGATAGCTCAAATGCTTCTGCTCGACAACCCTGCTGACTCCCTTGATACAACCAAACATTTCCTTTCGATCTTCAAACGGCAAAAGAGGATATCTTTTGTAAGAAGCTATCGCTTCATCCGACAGCACTCCAACGATCAATTTTCCTAATCTTTGCGCCTTGCGGATAATCGAAATATGCCCTCCATGAAGTGTATCTGTACTAAAACACATATACACTATACGCCCTCCTATCTCGTGAAGCCTCGCATGCACTACCGATAAATCATTGGCATCGTCTATTTCATTACACAGACGATCTTCCACATCCAAAGGCACTATATTGCACTCTTCCCCTATTTCATTGAACGCCTCTTCAGCATAGCAGTTTGTATTGCCCGAATCGCAAAATGTAATAATTCGGGCCAGCCACTTTTCCCAGTCCTCCTCCAAGAGTTTGTAAAATGGCTGTGCTGCTATCGCTTCACTGAAATAATTTATCCCCACATGTGTGATTTTTTCATCTGAGACAACGGCTTTGAAATCCTTCATCGGCAGAGGAATCGTCGAGCTGACTGCCATACAGGATTTTTTTGAAAGCATCATATCGTCAAACACACTATTCTCAAATACCAAATCTCCATGGATCAGCAATATATCACCATGGAGATATTCTCTGGCACAGTATATAGAAAAAATATAATTTGTTTCCGAATACAGTTCGTTTTTTATAAATCGAACTTTTATCGGAAGATCCAGACTTTGAACATAATTGACCAGAACGCCTTCATGATAGCCAGTCGTCATGATTACTTCATCGATCCCATATTCCGTCAAAATATTCAACTGTCTGGAGAGAATCGTCTCTCGATTGGATATTTCTGTCATGCATTTTGGTTGATCCGAAGTCAGAACTCCCATACGGGTTCCCATCCCTGAATTTAGAATAAGTGCTTTCATTTATTTTTCCTTATTGCTCTTTATAATAATATCATCTGTTTCGTGTTCCTTTTTATCCTTGATGCCCAATGCATCCTGTGCTTTCTTCTTTGCCTTTCTCCAATAGATTCCAACTGCTGCACCAACAGCAATCACTACTCCTGCTCCTGCCTGTATCGCATATGTCATAACAGACGGATCAATATACGCCAAATTCTTTACTGCAATAATACTCATAATGTCTCCTTTTCTTCAAGTCATTTTTTACAATGCCAACCTTATTTTCGACTATTTATAATTTCCTGAAGTTCTTGTATTATATATTCTCCTCCCACTTCTGCGCTATGATCCAGATTATATACATAGTCTTGGGCATATTGCTTAATGCTTTCTCTGTACTGTGGAATACTATTCATCACCTCCTCTGTCACATTTGCAATCTTAGGCACTTCTTCTTTTTTTACAACTTTTCCCAAAACATCCCTCATCCATATATTAAATGGTTCCGTATCAATCCTTTGGTATTCCGGATTCATAATCTTCATAGGTGTATCAATAAAGATCACAGGTCTATATGTCGCAAACGAATACTCATAGGCTATACCAGACCAATCCGTAATCATCAAATCTGCTTCATATACTGTGTTGTTCAAAGAAAAATCTGTCTGTATTTCTATGTTTTCATTATTTTCATATTGCCTTTTTAGAAACTCCATGCGCTCGGGTTGATGACGAACGTGCTGAGGATGCGGTCTGACAACTATATTATAATCGGTATTTTTCAAACTATCCAACATTTCATCCAAACAACTATCCACAATATTGTCCTTCTGCCACGATGGAGCTATCAGAATTGTCTTTTTTTTGGTTTCCGCACCTTGTTTCTCCTTAAAATCTTCTCTCATATCGTCCAATAGACTATACCCCCATTGAACCAACTTTCTTTTGGGAAGCTGATATGCCTCCTCTGTTTTCAAAGCCTCCTCCACTTGATGCTTCCCTGTGCAAAAAACGGTATCGAAATGATCCGTCGATCCTTTTCGCATTGTAAGATTCAGGGAGCACATGCTATGCGGGATAAAGATGTAATCAATATCCTTTTTTATATAACTTCGCTTGATATGATAATTCTCCAAATCCGGCATAGTCATAACTACTATATCCGCTTCCATTTTCATCATTAGCGTGATCAATTTGTTTTCACCAATATAATATGGCTTGATCTGCTGCTTGGTCCTGCTCAACTCAAATATCTGATCTTGGGGATCACTGGTAATGTAATGGATCGTGACATTCGTATTATCCAAAATATACTCAATTATTCCCTTGAAATATTTATAAAACCCACTGCTCTCTGAATAAAAGACGAGATGTTTGTTTTCAATAGAAAAAAACCGTTTATAATCCGCTTTCTCTCGGCGTTTATCTTCACGGCTTCTCTTTTTACCCTGATCGACCGATTTCAGCTCCTCTAACTCCTTCTTCGTTTTTTCAAGTTCTTCTTCGTCCACATAATCCATCGGATCAAGTACTTTGTTCAATATCCATTGCTGTATCATTGAAAAGAGATTGCTTGCCACCCAGTACAAGGCTACTCCACCAGGCACATACCAGCCCAAAATCAACGAAATACCTACAGAAAGACCCATCGTAAAATACTGCATTCCTTTGCTTTGCTCAGCCTGCAAGATATTGCTTTTATTTTGTGAAATGGAAAGCATCAGTGATGACAAACCCGCAGCCAGTGGAGAAATAATGTATACCCCTTTGTTTACATACGGCAATACACTCAGATCCAATCCCAGAAACCATATATTGTAAGTCCCCTTAGCGATCGTTTCTCTGACTGCACCTATTAATCCCAATAAAATTATAATCTGAATCAATGTAGGAACAACCGTAATAAACGGATTGTAGCCATGCTCCTTGTAAAGTTTCTGTTGCTCTTCTGCTATTGTTTCAGCATCTCCATAATGATGAATTTTGATCTTATTCAACTCTGGAGTCATACTGACAATTTTAATGGAATTTTTTTGAAGCCACAAACTCAATGGAAACAATACGATTTTACTTAAAAGCGTAAATAATATAATTGCTCCACCGAAATTGTTACAAATATGGTAGCACAAATCTAGAATTATACCAAAAAACAAGTTAATCGAATTCATTTCTCATCCTCGCCTATTTATCAATCTTCATTGAGATCAGCCAAAAGGTGGTTGTTCTATTTAACAACTCCTCGTCCATCTGTTCATCCGGTATCGTCGGAAACTCAAATTCTAATGCGAGGACTTTTGACGTATCGAAAGAATTGACATCTATGTCAAAAGATATCCCCCTCCCTATTGCTTTGTCATCTATATTATCATGCTTAACCTCTTTCCCATTTGCCTTTATTATATATTCCAGACCACGCTTCGTAAGACTATGTAAACGAATGTTTGCATTTAAAGTCCCTGTTTTGGGCAAATCATAAAAGGGTATCTCCATTTTTGCGTAAGCTCCACGCAATCTCGTAGAAAAACCACTATTTTCAGCAAAACCTTCAACCGCATATCGATTACCTGTTGTATCTGAGTCAAAACGTAAAACAGTGCCAAGAGAATAGGGAACTTCTGAGCCATCTATATCTTTATACGATTTTATTTCTCTTAATGCGTCTGTATCCCAAGCATCTTCTGTAGTCACATATTCCACTATTTCATAGTCTGCTTTTCTTACACCGGCATTATAGAAAAAATGTCTCTCTCTTTTCTCTCCTTCCTTTAGGGAGTGGATATCCTCTCCATATTTATTCATTGTATCCTCTTCACCAGTGAGATGTTCTAGAAATACTGGCAAATCGAACAAGGAAACAGATTCTCTTTTGGTTTGATATTTTCCTATACTGTTTTTTTCTTTTATAAGAAATATAGGGCGTTCTGCTAGATTGATATCCCCATGATCTGCTGTTATAATCACGGTCGTCTTATCATAAATACCCTTTTCTTTTAAATCCTTCAACATTTCTGCTATTCTTGTAAAATTCCCTGCAACCTGTGATTCTACTGTCGCTCCATTACCGACATCTCCATTATTTAGCATTCGATAAGGTTTGTGAGCCCCACGCAAATGATATATTCGGACTGACTTTTTCCCATCTCCAATCGTGAAGCGTTGCTCTCTAAAGTCATTATAAAAAGCAGTATCACTGGTAGAATTCATCGCATATGTTTCCGCTTTGTCTATCGCCTCATCAAACTCTGATGTATCCATCAGAAAATATTTTTTTAAATAGTGCGGGACAAATTTAAACATCGTCAACTTGAATACCTTATTTGCAAAAAGAGTTCTTGATCCTACTTTTGCACCACCCGAATCAAAATTTGTAATATAATCTACGCACTTTTCTGAAAACAATGGCGTCTCAGAATATAAACCTATATCATACCCGGATTTATGCATCATTGCCAACGGATTCTCGTCTCCATATATTTTGTCTTTGTATTCTGAGTACAACTCTGAATATGTAAATGGTATACCAGAAAACATTGAGGGAACTGCGATAAACGTCCGAGCTCCACTGCCAATAACATTTTCATAGTGACTAAAACCCTCCAATTTATCTGTGTAATCTGGATTTTTAGTGATGAAATCCGAGTAATATTCTTCATCCAATGTATCTAATACAAATATAATCACATTTTCATCTCCAGACAGTTCAAACATCCCTTGCTTAGTAATACTAAACTCAGTATTGCCATTCGGATTATAAGAAAAAATTTGAACAATGAATGCAGGGATCTGTATCACCGTAAGAAAGATACTTATATAGCTTATTACTTTATAAAATTTGTCTGTTTTGGGTTTCAGAAACTCTAATAATATAAATGGAAATGCCAAACATACTATCCAAATTGATGTATCCAGTACACCATATCTCGTATAATGATCCCATGCTATATCTGATCCATCCAATACCCCAGAACCATAGCTGATGTTGATGTAATTCCCTTGTATGTATAACCCTAATGCTAATCCAAATAATATTTTGTAAAATATGTATTTATTCTTTTCAGATAATACAAAAAATAAAATAAAACCCAACATTGGTATAATAATAGATGCTGGTAACACTACAGACAAAACATCAAGTGGTCCAAACCAAAAATTTTCTGCATTTGGCAGATAAAGACTAAA
>JAFUXY010000178.1 GCA_017477005.1 Lachnospiraceae bacterium
ACACGCTGCCTATATTGTTTGTGATATCGAAAATTTGTCGAAACGAATAGGTCGTTTCATCGTCGCAAAACGCCGGTTTCTCCGGCACCCTCTCCACCGTCCGGTCGAGAAAATCCAAAACATGTGTATCCATCATTGTAATAGCAATAATTCCTCGTACTCTTTTTTCAATTTGCCGAAACGCTGCACGCAGCAGCGGGACAGCACCTCCAATACGTCCAAATAAATGGAACGATCAATATAGGATTTGTCGATCACCGAAAGCTCGGTACAGCCTAAAAGAATGACCTCCGCGCCCCGATGCAGCAAGTGGTCTCTGGCCATCGCCAATTTGTCGATATCCGGCTCTTTTCCGGCCTTCACATCGGAATAAATCAAGTCCGTCACATACTGTTGATGGGTTTCGTCCGGACAGATGCATTGTATATCGTATTCCTGCAAAGCTTTTTCAAACAATCCGGTACGCACGGTGCCCTCGGTGGCCATGAGACCCACCTGGGCGATTCCCTTGCCGGACAAATACCGCACGGTCTCCTCCACCCCATTGATCAGCGGAACCGACAGCGCATCCTGCATCCGTTTGTGAAAAGAGTGAGCGGTAATGCACGGAAGCGCTATTTCCGCCGCCCCGCTCCTCGCCAAAAACTGACCTGCTCGCACCATCGGCGGCACAGGATCCGGCATCGTCGGGTCAAGAATGAACGCCGTCCGATCCGGCACTTGCGGAAACTGCGCCACCAGCATCGGGATATGCTGCTGATCCCGCTGCGCCTCCGTCATATGAATCATCAATTTCATGAAATGAACCGTCGCCATCGGGCCCAATCCACCGATCACGCCGAGTATCTGTTCTTCCAAATCCGCCTCTCTCATTTCTTTGGTTCTGTTCCGTCAATAGAATCGCTTCGTTTTTCCTTTTTGTTTATTCGGCTGCCACCGCGCCGCCCAATACATCCTCCACCGGAGCGCCTGCGTCTCCTGTCGCAGCGGCCGCCTCCGCCGCCTGCGCTTCTGCCGCCTGTGCCTCCGCAGCGCGCGCCGCCACCGCCGATGCGTTCCACTGCGAAATCGCCGCATTGATCGCGCCAATGTCCTGGCTGGCCACCGCCGCATGCATTGCTGCGGACGCTTCCCCGCTCGCCGAAGCCGTTCCTATATGATATTCGATGTTTTTGACACTGTAATAACTCTTGTTGAACACTTCCCGGCTCTGTTCTTCGCCGTCCACCTTGACAATCTTCAAAAGCTGGGCGCTGTATCCGGTGTGCGCGTCTCCACCGCCGGATTTGTAGCCGATCGGCTGCGAACCATCGGCGACGTAGACGGTCTTTGGATCGGTTCTGCCAAGGATTTCCGCCTCAAATTCGACCTCCCTGTTGGCGGGTCTTGTCTCTTCTCCAAAAATAGTCGCAGTAATCGCGCTGTCGGAGGTCTGCAGATCGATATAGATCGGCGAGTCCAGATTGTTCTTGAACTTCAAATCCTTGACATCCCCGGCAATGGCCGCATCCCGGGACGGATCCACATAGCTCACCGTCATAGAGTGCTCGGAACGCTCCGTGATATCGAGCTCCGCCAGAATCGCCGCATTGTACAGGGTGGACGAAATCTGGTAGACACCGCCCCCAATCGACGGCACTACCTGTCCGTTTTCATAGGCCGTGCCCTCTGCGTACCCGTTTTCTTCGGTAATCGGCTGCAGCTTTTTTGCCACCGAAATCTCTTCCCCGGGAAGCAGCACCGAGCCATTCAC
>JAFUXY010000016.1 GCA_017477005.1 Lachnospiraceae bacterium
AAAGGATAGAAATGAAGTCAATGTGTTCATAAGAAAACGCAAAAACAGGAAAGACCCCGGGTGGTGTCCGGGGTCTTTTCGTTTGTTGTCGTCGATTATAGATCTGAATTCCGATAGATATTTCTTAGTGTCGTTTGAACCACTACGTCTACAATATGCAGGCGTAGTGGTTTAGCGTTAATAGAAGTAACTAAGTCATATTAAGCAAAAGGAACCTCAGCTCGCACCGCTGAGGTTCCTTTTTGTTGTTGTCGGATAAATCCGTCCGAAAAAAGGATAGAAAATCTGTCATGTTAAGCACCTCCTTTCCAGTCGCAAGTATCGGAGGGCGACAACAAAGATAGTATACTATGCGTGCTGTAGAATGGAAAGGCTACGAAAAGGTGGGGAAAAATTTTGGGGGAGGGAATGAGGAAAAAGGTGAAAAAAAGTTTGGTCGTTTTTGGCTAAATGCACGATATGAAGAAAAAATGAGAGAATCGCTTGACAGTTGGATTTTCAGATGATAATATGCACTCGAGTGTTGCACATACTTTATTGTTACTTGTTTTTAGTCGAAAGGAGGATTTTTTAGACATGAAAAAGACAATTGCAAAGATGATGGCAGCTGCTATGCTGGTAGCTTCTATGCCGGCTATGGCTCTGCCGACCTTCACTGTTGACGCTGCTGGCGAGGCAAGCGGTATTTCCGTAGCTGCTGTTAAGTTTACTGGTTCCTATGCTACCAACGATGGTTGGTATTGGGGATATGACAAGGAAGACGGTACTTACAAGACAATGCAAGTTGGTACAGCTGACAAAGCTACCACGCTGAAGGTGAACGCTTTCTATGGTATGTCTTCGAGCGCTTCCAATGTTTGGGATACAAACATCGCTTTGTTTGCGAAGTATACACCTGACAGCAAGACTTTTGACAGCGCTATCGCTGGCAAGACTCTGAATGCGAGCTCCGCTGATGAGACGAAGGACTATACTGATAGCACAGGTACTGTAGAGAAGATCACGACCAACAGCGCTGGTGTGATGCAGATCACATTCAAGGCTGCTGACCTTGCTAGCTATCAGAACAATCTGCTGAAGGGTGCTACGGCTCAGACAATCAAGTTCTATCCGTTCAATACTGTTGATACGGAAGGCAAGAATGTAGCTACATTTGAGATTCAGGTAGGCGAGTCCTTGAGCACAACGAAGTCCACAAAGGTAGAGCATGTTTCTACTCCGGATGCTGCTATCCAGGATGCTACTGTTGAGATTACAACGGCTGGCTATGCTGTACTGAAGAGCGTTTCAGATACAGACAAGAAAGTCAACATGAAGGATAAGGACATCGAAGTTTCTGAGATCGAGATTTCTGGTATTATTTATCCGATTCGTAAGTTCGATGACCAGGTTCTGAAGAAGGGCACGATGAAGACCATCACAGCTAAGGAAATTAAGAACCTTGGCACAGGTGCTCTGAGGAACTGCAAGAAGCTGAGAAAGGTTCGTATGGGTTCTGCGAAGATGCGCAAGATCCACAGCAACGCTTTCTATGATTGCGGTAAGCTGAAGAACATCAAGATCAACTGCAAGAACCTCAAGGCGGTTGGTTCTAAGGCTTTCAAGGCCCTGAAGAAGAACTGCACGATCAGCATTAAGGCTAAGAAGGCTAAGTACAATGCTGTAGTGAAGATGATCAAGAAGTCCGGCGTGGACAAGGTTAAGTTCAAGAGGGTTTAATTCGACGAATTACAAAAACAAAGAAAAAGTATGACAACACAATACGCGTAAACTTTTTTAGAAAAGGGTCCGGCTATGCCGGATCCTTTTCGTTTATGCAATTCCTATTTGCGTTTCATGTGGCGGTATTGTATAATACGTGATATGGGAAATCTATATTTCAAAGGAAAACTCAAATTTTATTATCTGGCACCACTCTACATGATAGGGGTGTTCTTTTTGTGTTCGTTTGGGCTCTTTTTCTACGACAAGCGATTGGCTTGCGTCCTGACAGCCGTTTTGGGACTGGGTTGGATGGTGGTCATGCTGCTCACGGTGATTACATGGAGGCGGCTTGAGCAGGAGCTTGTGAGTTTTGCTACCGAATATGGCATGGCACAGCGGGATCTTTTGCGACAGTTTCATCTGCCCTATGCTCTCTTGGATACAAGTGGACGAATCCTTTGGATCAATGATCGATTTGTGGAGACGACCGGAAAGCCAAGGGATTATCGCAAGTCGATTACCTCTATATTTCATACGATTACAAGGGAAAGCATTGAAAAGCATGAAGAGGAAACCTTTTCCTATGAGCTTCATTACAATTCAAAGGTCTACCGGGCGGAATTGGTACGCTTGCATTTTGAAGCGCAGGATGAGGACGCAGCGGATTCGCCTATTTTGTCCTTTATGCTGTTTGACGAGACGGAGCTTTCCCAGTACAAAAAGATCTATGTTGATCAAAAACTTGTGACAGGATTGGTCTATATTGACAACTATGAAGAAACCTTGGAAGAGGTGGAGGCAGTCAAACGCTCACTATTGACCGCTGTGATCGATCGCAAGGTCAACAAATATTTTGAACGGGCGGGGGCGATTGTCCGGAAGCTCGAAAAGGACAAGTATTTTATACTCTTTCAAAACCAGTATCTACAGCAGATGGAAGAGGATAAATTCGCGCTTCTGGAGGATATCAAGACGACGAAGGCCGGAAACGACAACGAGGTCACGTTGTCCATCGGGATTGGCGCAGGCGGGGAAAGTTATCTTCAATCGGCGGAGTTTGCAAGGTCGGCGATCGGCTTGGCGCTTGGACGGGGAGGCTCGCAGGCGGTTGTCAAGTCGGGACAGGATATCTCGTATTATGGGATGCGCGGCAAGGAAGTCGAGAAAAATTCCCGGGTGAAGGCGAGGGTGAAGGCGCAGGCTTTGCGGGAGTTGATGGCGACAAGGGACAAGGTGTTCGTCATGGGGCACCAAATCGCGGACGTGGATGCGCTCGGCTCTGCTATCGGGATTTATTGCGCCGCCAGAGAACTGGGGAAGAAATGCCAGATTGTGTTGAACACGGTGACAACCTCTTTGAGACCTTTTGTGGATTATTTCACGAAGGAAAATGGTTATCCGGAGGATATGTTCATCGACAGCCAGGAGGCCAGGGAGTCGCAGACTAGGAATACGCTGGTGGTGGTGGTGGATACCAACCGCCCGAATTATACGGAATGTCCCGAGATCTTGAAGCGACGGAAAAATGTCGTGGTTTTTGATCACCATCGGCAGGGAAAGGAGCAGATCAAGAATCCATTACTGTCGTATATCGAGCCCTATGCTTCCTCCGCCTGCGAGATGATTGCGGAAGTGCTGCAATATTTTACCGAGCATATCGTGCTGACATCCGGTGAAGCGGATTGTATTTATGCCGGTATTTTGATCGATACGAATAATTTTATGACAAAAACGGGGGTACGCACGTGTGAGGCGGCGGCGTATCTGCGGCGGAATGGGGCGGAAGTCACCCGCGTGCGAAAGCTCTTGCGGGAAAATATGGAGGCTTATAAGGCACGGGCAGAGGTCGTCCGGCATGCGGAGGTGTACCGGGGGGCGTTTGCGATTTCGACTTGTCCGGCCGGAGATCTGGAGAGTCCTACAGTGGTGAGCGCCCAGGCGGCGAATGAATTGCTCAATATTGTGGGGATCAAGGCTTCGTTTGTGATGACAGAATTTCGGGACAAGATATATGTGTCGGCGCGTTCGATTGATGAGATCGATGTGCAGGTCGTGATGGAGCGGCTGGGCGGAGGCGGCCATTTGAACGTGGCCGGGGCGCAGATTGCGGATAGCACGACCGACGAGGTGGCTGAGAGGATTCGCAGGCTGCTCGATGATATGATCGAGGATGGGGAAATTGAGTTGTAGGGTGCGGCAGACGATTTGAGATAGGAGATCGGATTGTCGTGGTTGAAGAGGTAGTGTTTGGTAGATGGTTTGAGGGAACTGGAGGTAGAATATGAAGGTAATATTGTTGCAGGATGTGGCACCGCACGGGAAGAAGGGTGAGATTATTGAGGTGGCGGACAGTTTTGGGAAAAATGTGCTGATCCGGAAGAAGCAGGCGCTGGAGGCTACGCCCAAAAACTTGAACGATGTGAAGCTGCAGAATCGCCACAAGGAGAAGGTGGCGAAGGAAAATCTGGCGGATGCCCAGGAAATGGCCAAAAAGATGGAAAAATGGAAGATAGAAACAAGGGTCAAGGCTGGGGTTGAGGGAAAGGTGTTCGGCTCTGTTTCGTCGAAGGAAATTGCGAATGCGATCCGCAATCAGTATGATGAAGTGGTTGACAAGAAGAAAATCCTTTTGGATGAGCCGATCAAATCTCTTGGGGTTCACGAGGTCAAGGTGCGTTTGCATCCGGACGTGACGGCGACGCTGCGGGTGCATGTGGTGGAGAAGTAGTGGTGGTATGGACGAGGAAAGAGTAGTCCGAACAAAACCGCAGAGTCTTTTGGCGGAACAGTCTGTGGTCGGCGCTATGATTGGGGACGTGGACGCGATTATTACCGCTATGGAGACTCTGAAACCGGAGGATTTTTATTACAAGCAATACCGGTTGGTGTTTGAAACCATCGTAGAATTATATAATTCCGGAAGCCCGATCGATCCGGTGACGCTTTTGAATGCACTCAAAAACAAAAAAGACTCTGCGGAGGTAGCGAATATCGGTACGATCGCAGATCTGGTGGCGGCTGTGCCGGTGACGGTGAATGTGGGAAGTTATGCCCAGATCGTGAAGGAGAAGTCCCTGCTTCGCCAAATTATCGAGATGAATCAGGAGATCGAAGAGGCATGTTATTTGCAGGAGGAATCCGTAGATGACATTTTGGACAGGACGGAAGCGGCATTTTTGTCACTTTTGCAGAGCAGAGGCGTATCTGAATTTGTGCCGATTGATGAAATCGTCATGAATGCGTTGAATCGGATCGAGGCAGCGTCGAAAATGTCCGGGAATGTTACGGGAATTGCTACCGGATTTACCGAATTGGACTTCAAAACGGCTGGGCTGCAAAACTCGGATCTTGTGCTGATTGCAGCGCGTCCTTCGATGGGGAAAACGGCGTTTGCGCTCAATATTGCGGAATATGTGGCTTTTCGAAAGGATATGTGCGTGGCTTTTTTCTCTCTGGAAATGTCAAAGGAACAGTTGGTCAATCGTTTGCTTTCGATGGAGTCGTATTTGGATGCACAAAAGCTGCGAACCGGCGATTTGAAGGACAGCGATTGGGTAAAATTGATCGAGGGATCCGGCATTGTGGGGCAGTCAAAGCTGATTATCGATGATACGCCTGGAATTTCTGTTTCACAGATGCGGAGCAAGTGCCGCAAGTACAAGCAGGAACACGATTTGAAGTTGGTCATGGTGGATTATCTGGGGCTGATGTCGTCTGGGAAAAAGGCGGATTCCAGACAGCAGGAGGTTTCTGATATTTCGAGGGGACTCAAAGCGCTTGCGAGGGAGCTCAATGTGCCAGTGGTGGCGCTGTCCCAGCTGAATCGGGGCGTGGAGCAAAGAGAAGATAAGCGGCCGATGCTTTCGGATCTGCGCGATTCGGGCGCCATTGAGCAGGATGCGGATGTGGTAATGTTTTTGTACCGGGATGATTATTATCACAAGGACAAGGAGCCGAAAAACATATCGGAGGTCATCATTGCGAAGCAGAGAAACGGGCCTGTCGGGAAAATCAATTTGGTTTGGCTTCCGGAATTCACGAAATTTGCGAATTTCGAACGGAGCGGGTAAAGGTTGGAGCGAAAAATTTGATTTGGAATAGTTTGGATTTTTGCAAATGAAAACCCTCGACGAATGGGTCGAGGGTTTGTGGTTTCTATAGGTTCTTAAGCCATAGAATGCGCCAAATAGTCGTTGATTTCGTCAACGAGTTCTTCTGCATCGATGCCGTGTACCATAGCCGCCTGTTCGATCGTCTCCATCTGGGACGCCGGGCAGCCTGTGCAGTGCATACCGATCCCTGCTAAAATCATTTCCGTGCTGCGATCGATCGCCAAAAGTTCGCCAAGCATCGTGTCTTTATTTATTTTTGCCATAATTTCCCTCCAAAATGTGGTGTGGTTTCTAGTTTATTTTTTTGAGAAATGCAGATTAGAACACATTTCTACGCTTTAGTATATCATGAAACAGGAATATGGTCAAATTACTTGAATTTTGTGGAAAATTGTGGTATTATTTTCGCAATGAAAGTATGTATTCAACAAAAGGAGGTAAAGTATGGCTTATGTAATTTCTGACTCATGTGTAAGCTGTGGAACCTGTGAGCCGGAGTGTCCGGTAGGCGCTATTTCTCAGGGAGACAGCCAGTATATGATCGATGAGAGTGCTTGCATTGACTGTGGTACTTGCGCAGGCGTTTGCCCGACAGGTGCTATTTCTCAGGGCTGATTCGGAATATTTTCGAAGCATTACAAAGAAGAAAAAAGACGACTACTTGGGAATCTCCGAGTGGTCGTCTTTTTTGTAGACTTTTCTTGGGGGAATGTCCGGTTTGTGTTTACACAGCGGCTAGGGTTTGAAGCGCTGTGTTTTTCACTATAATCTTTGTATGCTCGTCTAAATAGGATTCTGTACCGGTTGGAAAGTCGATCAATTCGCCAAATTCGGACAGAGTATTGACAATTCGATTGAATTCCTGGGGAGTATGGTCTCCGATATGTACAGCAAGCTCATAACCCCTTTCCGAGCGATATAAGGAATTTTCACCGTGGTACAAAGCCCCCAAAATCTCTGAGGCCAACAAAACATCATCGATCGTATCCATACAAAACAGCCGCGTGAAGCGATCTTTGGAGACGACGCCTGCGCTTTCCGAAGCTCTTCCCACGGCTTCTCCAGTAGGAACCTGGGGAGCCTGCGTGGGGGAGACAGGATTTGCTACGGAAGATTCTTCCCTTGCTTTTTTCTCGACATCGAGAATATCTGTAGCATTTTTCGCAAGATTGTCTATGAGAACTTCAGTCGGGATGAAATCGCCATCTATGTACTCGAGGTAATCTTCTTCGGTGGGCACATCCGTGAACCTGGCGAACCGAGTATCCAATTCCTCCGGATAGGGGATTTTCGTGACTAAAATCACAATAGTGTCTGGTGAAATGGGGGTAGCTTCCACCATCAAAGGGGAATCGTCTGTCTCGAACCCCAGCTTGTAGGATGCAAAACGCAGCATCTCCGTAAACAACGAACGTGCCGCGTCTGTACCATAGGCAAATTCGGAAAACTGAATATGTCTACGAAGAAGATCCTCGCGGGACAGGGTGGCTCAAAGCTGGTTTTCATTTAATTTTTCTATTTTCATTTCAAATCCTCATATGTGGTGAGTAGCTGCATACGTTGCTGTATAGTAAACGAATTAAATATCAGCACAATAAAATGACCATACACACAAATTCGATAGGAAAATCAGGCATTCGACCCCAAGGGCAGCTGCCCTGATTCGAATTTGGCGCATTAGGAAACGAATAAATTCGTTTCCTATAAATAAATAGTTGTGCCGTTTACTATAACAAATAAATGAGTGGTTGTAAATACATTCATAAAAATTAAACAAAAGTTAACAAAGATAAAGATGCCGTTAATAAAGATAAACAGAGAGGGCGAAATATAAACAATTTTGAAGAATATTAAGGTTTTATTAAGAAGTCATAAAGTCTATTGCGTTTTGCAGATTTTTTTGGTAGAACACTGTGCAAGGGCAATGAACGGACACGAAAGGAGTGCATAAGCGATATGTTGTTTGACGATCGGTACGAAAAATTAGAGACCATTTATGAAACACAGGCGGTTTCTGTGTATCTGGTTCGTCACAGGAGCTTGTCTGAAAATCGAATTCTAAAGTGCATAAAGAAAAACGGGACATTGCTTTCAGATACATCTCGTTTTGCTGGCGGCCCGGGCAGGGAAGCCGATATCATGAAAGGATTGAGGCACCCGGGGATCCCTGTCTTATACGATTATGAAGAGGATGAAGAATCCATTTGTCTGATCGAAGAATATGTGCAGGGTATGCCGCTTTCCGACTATTTGGACTGGAGAGATTCGATTTCCATTGAACAGATATGTTCTTTTCTTATGCAGATTTGTGAGATCGTTGCGTATCTTCACAAAAGAGAGCCGTTTCCAATTCTGTATCAGGATATGAAACCAGAGCATTTGTTTCTGCGGGGAGAAAAACTGATGCTGATTGATTATGGCGCTGCACTCTTTGTGCCCCATTCAGGGCGAACTTTCCAAAAATATGGAACGCCGGGTTTTGCCGCACCGGAGATCGTGGCCAACGGTACCACCAGCGTGCGCACAGATATTTACAGCGTGGGACGTGTGGCAGAGATTTTGATCGCACATACCAAGGAGCATGTTCCTTCTCGTATGATGCGGTTGGTCAGGTGGGCAGTTCGGGAGAATCCAGAGGAAAGACCGGATTCCATCGAGGCCTACAAGATGGAATGGGAAAAGGCTTGTGCAAAATATACCGTTCGTGAAAAGAATTCATTCCCTGCAACCATTGTTGTGACAGGGGCGTCAAAAGGCTGTGGAACGACACATATTGCGATTTCTTTGACAGTGTTTTTGAATGCGCTTGGGCATCGCGCGTATTTTGCAGATCGCACAGACAGCCGATCGACACAGTGTATGTGCCAGAATGTGCCGGGATTTTGTGAAAAGGATACGGTCATATACCACCACCATTTCCAGGCCATTCTAAATACGGGATCAGCGGTTCAACCGCAGGAGAGACCAAAGGGCATTCGAGTTGTCGATGGTGGCTGCAGCTTGTGCGAAGACGAAGAACCGGATCTGACGCTTTGCGTGGTAGGGAGCCGTCCGTGGCAAGAGCAAGCGATAGATTTTTCTATGCTTCCGCAAGATGCGGCTATTCTTATCAATCCGGCAAATCGTTTTGTGGGAGGGCTTCTTGCTCAAGTAAACGGAAGAAAATTGGCAGGATATCCAATTGACAAAGATCCATTTACTCTGTCACGGGAAAAGAGGAAATTGTTTGGAAGACTGATTGGGCGAATAAATGGGATTTTGGAGACGAATACATGAGCGAAAAACGATAAAAATTGGGATTTATGGGCTTACGCCTGCTAGTGGAACAACACATTTTGCAGTTTCAATCGCAAATTATTACGCTTCAAAGGAGAGGAGGTCTGTATTGTATCTGGAATATCGGTCTCCATCGGAGGTTCATCGATATTCGGATCGTCGAGAAGGGATCATTGCACTGCGAACGAAAAAGGTGTGTTCCGTCAGGGGTATCAGTGGCTTTGAACGAGATGGGGTTTGTTATTTGCCATCGTGTACGCCCGAAGACATTCGCCGGTTGTTGGCGGAGAGCTTTGAGGTGATCTTGGCAGAAATCCCAGGATGGCGAAACGAAGACATATTGCGAGTCGGGATGTTCGACCGAGTGATTTTTGTTTTCAGTGCCAAACCTTGGCGATACCCCCTATTGCAGTCCGTACTCACGCAAATGCTATCAGAAAATAACGACGTTGTGCAGGGGGAATACTGCAGTTTTGGACTTACAATGCAGGAAATGAAGACGATTCGTACGGAATTTGGGCTGCATTGCAAGAAGATTTCGTTTATACAGGATCCATTTTGTCTGGAGAAAGAGGATCTTCGGTATTTGAACAGTTTTCTCAAGTAGAGACAAGGAGGTGTGAAACATCGGGAGTCGTATCGGTATAAAGTGTTCTGTTTCCGTCTAAGGCAACGGCTCTCCTAAGGAAATAATAAAGCATAAAAGTGGAATAATTTTTGAATAGAAATGATGTGAAAAAGCGGGGAGGGCGTCTTGGTTGCGTTCTCCCTTGTTATCCATTATAATAGATAAGGAACTGCAGACAAATAATATGCACATTTTGGCTTGTCTTTGGCTCCATCTGCTGCGTTGTCTTCAATCGCCGATGCACTCGCATCGACTCATTCAGACGCCTTGCATATGAAGCCAAATCCTTCGCCCAAATGCACAGGTTATTTATCTACAGTTCCTAAGGTGATTTGCAGATCCTAGATAGATGGAGGTTGTTCAGATGCCGAGGTCGCAGAATGGGTTGAATACGGTGCCAATCCGAAAACATTATAGAAAAAGGAAAAAAAGGAATCCAGCAGGGAAAATATTTGTCGTTTGTGTCCTTTTGATCGCGGTTTTGGGAGGGGCTATCTATCTGAAGAAGTATGGGCCAACCCGTGAGAAGGCTTCTCTTGATGCGTATTATACATATTCACATGAGGACGAAGCAGCTCTGATCATAAACGATGAGTATATCGGGGAATTGCAGAAGGAAGGGGATACGCAGTCTGGAGAGGCAGCAGGGGAAGAGTCGAAGGAGACATCCGAAGGCTCGGGAGAGGAATCTGCAGCAGACGGAGAATCGGAGGCTGCGGGAGAGGAATCCGAAGCGGGGTCTGAAGGTGAAGCAGGGGATTCCGGTACGACGGAAGCTGGTTCTGAAGCAGAATCCGGAGAGGCGATTGTTCGCGGAGGAACACTGTATATCGCAAGGGATAGCTTGAAATCCAAAATTGACGATGGATATGTGTTTGACGATGAAGAACAGGTCATGCGGTATGCAACGGATCAGTCGCTTGTTTCGGTGCCTTATGGAGAGGCATCCTATACCATCGATGGAAATTCGCAGAGCGGGGATTATGTGATCGTTTTTTCCGAGTATGAAAAGGTCTATGTAGCAGCGGATTTTGCGAATCAGTATTCTGATTTCACATATCAGTTGTTTGAAGAACCCTATCGCGCCGTATTATACACAGCTGGATTTGAACACGATACGGCTCAGTTGAAAAAAAATACTGCCATTCGTCGACTGGGTGGACCGAAAAGCAAGGTATTGAAGAACGCCAAAAGGGGAGAAACTGTTTCTGTGACCAAGAATCACGGGAATTGGAGCAATGTAGTCTCAGAGGATGGCGTTATTGGTTTTATAAAAAACAGCAGTCTAGGCGAGGTGACTAAGCAGAAGCAGGAAGCGGCTTTGCCGGAGCGTACCTACAACCACAAGACAATGGGGCGAGCGTTTAGTCTTGGATGGCATATTATTACCTTTGTCGATTCGAATGCGGGATTGTCGAGGGTTCTTGGGAGTGAAGGAACACCGGACGTGATGTCGCCTACGTGGTATCGATTGTCAGATAGCGAGGGCAGCATATCTGACATTTCGAGCAGCGATTATGTGAAAACCTGCCATGACAGAGGGATTCAGGTGTGGCCGGTGGTGAGTGATTTTGAGAATGAGGGGGTGGATGATGAAACGGTTTTGAACCGCACTTCACATAGGGATCGGCTGGTGAAAAGCTTGATCAAAGCGGCATCAAAGTCCGGAATTGATGGCTTGAACGTAGATTTTGAAAAGGTTCCGATTGAGGCGAAGGATGGATTTGCCCAGTTTATCCGGGAGTTGTCCCTGGAATGCGAGTTGAACGATCTGTTTTTGTCTGTGGATAATTATATTCCTGCCTCGTACAACTTGTATTATAATCGAAGTGTTCAAAATGATTATGCGGATTATGTCGTTGTCATGGCCTATGATGAGCATCACAAGGGCGGCGGAGAGGCTGGCAGCAATGCGTCCTTGCCATTTGTGCAGCAGGCCGTGGAAGGTACTTTGGAGGAAGTAGTACCGGAACGGTTGGTTCTTGGGATGCCGTTTTTCTGCCGCGAGTGGATTCAGGAGGGCGATGCGCTTTCAAGCATGGAATACTCTTTGCTGCAAACCTCTACCTATATCAAACAGCATCATTTGAAGCCCAAATGGGACGAGGCATTGGGTCAGAAATATGCGGAGTACACGGAGGGGGATGCTACACATATGATCTGGATTGAAGACAAGAAATCCTTGGAGAAGAAGCTGGCGCTAATCAATCAGTATCAGCTGGGAGGCTGTGCCTTTTGGGCTATGGGCTTTGAACCGGAGAGTATCTGGTCGGTCGTTTCTGGCTATATGAAATAGAAAAAGCTTGGAGCATTCGTTTCTTGTGGAGAGGGGCGGGAAATGGAACATCTTTCTACTGAACATTTTCGAATGACGGAATCGAATATAGATTCGGAGGCGTTGGAACGAGCTGCGGATATCATTGCGGGCGGCGGGCTCGTGGCTTTTCCAACGGAGACTGTCTATGGACTGGGAGGGAATGCCTTTGATCCAATGGCGGCGAAGCGAATCTATGAAGCGAAGGGCAGACCTCAAGACAATCCGCTGATCGTACATATTGCCGATTCAGACGCATTATCGGAGATTGCAGAGGGATTGTCGCCTAAAATAGAGGCTTTGACGGAAAAATTCTGGCCCGGGCCATTGACGATTATTTTGCCCAAAAAAGACTGTGTGCCGGGTGAAACGACTGGAGGATTACAGACGGTGGCCGTGCGATGTCCGAGGAATAGGATTGCACGCGAGCTGATCAAAAAATCCGGTTGTCCGATTGCAGCGCCAAGCGCAAACCGTTCCGGTCGGCCGTCTACGACGAAGTATTCGCATGTGGTAGAGGATTTGGACGGGAGGGTGGACGCTATTATTGATGGGGGCGACGCCAAAATCGGTCTCGAGTCTACCATAGTGGACGTGACTGGAGAGATACCGGCCGTGCTGCGTCCGGGTTATATTACTGTTGATGAGCTAAGGGAAGTGCTAGGGGATGTATGGATGGACAGTCCTGTTGAGAATATCGGCGGGCTGGATTTTCTGAAGGAACCAAAAGACGAGGAGCAAGAGGCCCATCCCAAAGCACCCGGTATGAAATATCGACATTATGCGCCAAAAGGGAAGCTGTATTTGGTACAGGGAGCAGAAGGGGATGTGGTTCGCTACATAAATAAACTGGCAGACGCCGCCAGGCAGGAGGGGCATACTGTAGGTGTGTGCGCAACGACCGATACCAAAGATCGTTATCGCTTTGGCATTGTGCTTGATATGGGACAGTCCACGAACGAAGAACAGATGGCCGCTGCCCTGTATGATACGTTTCGGCAGTTTGATACCTTGGGGGCAGATATCATATACGCTGAATATGTCGGAGGGAAGCGGCTCGGAGACGCACTGCACAATCGATTGCAAAAGGCTGCGTTCGGGATGTTGTATGCGCCACGCCCTATGCAGTCTAGCCGCCGGAGAAGAATTATCTTTGTAGAAGGACACGGAAATGCGCGTTCTGCTATGGCCAGCGCCTTGTTTGAGAGATTGTATGAAGGCTCTGATTTGGAAGTGCTTTCTCGTGGAATCGTGGTTCAATTTCCAGAGCCGATGAATCAAAAAACGGAAGCTGTGATGGTTTCGAATGGACTTTCAGTGGAGGGGTTTGTTTCGAAGCAGTTAAAAGACTCGGAAATTGAACAGGATACCATGCTTTTTGCAATGGAAGAAGCACAGCGAAAACGGATTATTGCCAGGTTTCCGTCTGCGACAGAGAAGAATACCTATCTGTTGTCTTCCTATGTGGGAGATGAGTTGGAGATCATGGATCCCTATGGGGGGAATTTGCAGACCTATGGCATTTGCTTCGAAGTGATCCGTTCCTCGGTGCAAAAGCTTTCCGATAAAATCCTGGAGGAAAAGACCTATGGATGAAAAACGCAAGGATTATATCAGTTGGGACGAATACTTTATGGGGATTGCCTTTTTGTCAGGCATGCGATCGAAGGATCCAAATACGCAGGTGGGGGCTTGTATTGTATCTGCGGACAACAAAATCTTGTCCGTTGGGTACAATGGGTTTCCTATCGGCTGTTCGGACGACGAATTCCCTTGGAGCAGGGAGGGTGATCCGCTCGAAAACAAGTATTTTTATACGACGCATAGCGAGCTGAACGCTATATTGAACTATCGGGGAGGCAGCTTGGAGGGGGCAAAGCTCTACGTCTCGCTCTTTCCGTGCAATGAGTGTGCTAAAGCGATCATACAGTCCGGGATTCGCGAAGTGATCTATGATAGTGACAAGTACGAGCATACGCCTAGTGTGATTGCTTCGAAACGGATGTTGGATGCATCGGGCGTGGTGTACAGAGAGTACAAGCATCAAGGGCGAAAAATAGAGATGGAGTTGTAGGTTGGCTTTTGGCGAAAAATTTATCGCCAAAATACACAAAAAAGGATTGCAAATTGGTGAGATTTAGGGTAAATTAGTTAAGGCGTTTCTGCATAAAACAAAATGAATCGAAAAACGATGGAACCAGTGATGAAAATGCTGGTTTTGATCACGCAATTAGGTATCACAATGCTTGTTCCGATTATCGGATGCACAATCGGTTTTGCGTGGTTGGGAAAGAGAATGGATATTCAATGGCTGGCTGTAGTGGGGTTTGCGATTGGAGCGATTGCAGGAATGCGTTCTTGTTTTCGCATCATCAAGCGAATGACTGCAGATTGGCCGAGAGAAGGTGGATACGGGAATGAAAGCCTTGAAAAGAATGAATGAGGCGCTTCCCGAATTGGTAGGCGGCATCTTGGGATACGGACTGGTCGTATTCGGAGCGGCAATTCTGTTCGTTCAGGATAAAATGCAATTTACGATAGGACTTGTCTGTGGAATAGCGTGCGCTGTTTTTATGGCGATCCACATAGCTATGGTGCTGAATGATTCCGTATTGGCAGGCGGTGGCGCATACAAACTCCTAGCGGCGAAGTCGGTGTTTCGCTATCTGGTAGTGGCAGCAGTATTTTTTCTGTTGGCCTACTTGAAGGTTGGCGATGTGATATGGGCGTTTGTCGGCGCTATGGGATTGAAGATATCTGCGTATATTCAGCAGTTCAAACGTCAAAAGATAGTCAAAGAAAACAAAAATGGATAAGGGATTCAGAAGAAAGGGGGGAGTACCTTGTCGATACAACCGTTAATTATGGCATCTGATAATATCGACTTTATGATCCACGGTTTGTTTTCCTACAATGTTTTGGGACATGAAGTATGGATTACAACCTCACATGTATGTATTTTGATCGTGATGTTGCTTCTGATTGGTTTTGCGTTTGCTGCAAACCGCACGTTTGCAAAGGCGGACGCACTAGCAGCACCATCCGGATTTCAAAATGCATTGGAACTCATCATCGAGCTTTTGTCAAAGATGGTGGAGGGATCGATGGGAAATGCGGCTCCGCGGTATTTCAATTATTTGGGGACAATTTTCTTGTTCATCCTGTTGTCGAATATTTCAGGACTGTTGGGATTGCGGCCGCCGACAGCCGACTACGGAACTACGCTTCCGTTGGCGATTATTACATTTTGCCTGATTCATTTCGCACAATTCAAGCACAATAGCTTGAAGAGCATCTGGGTAGATATGTGTTCGCCGCTGCCGCCGTGGCTTCCAATTTGGTTCCCGATCAATTTGATCTCGGAATGCGCAGTGCCGGTGTCGTTGTCGCTCCGTTTGTTTGCAAACGTATTGTCCGGAACGGTGATCATGGCTTTGGTGTACGGGCTGCTTTCCACGATCGCTATTGCGTGGCCGTCTGTGCTTCATATTTATTTCGATCTGTTTTCGGGGGCAATTCAGACATACGTGTTTACGATGCTGACGATGACCTATATCTCTCAGCAGTTGGGGGATTCTAAGTAGGCAGGAAGGGAGGCTGATTATGGCTTCAAAAAACAAATCCTTATCAATCTGCATGAACGTCTTCATATTCTACAACGTGTCAAACGTGTCGCAATGAAAGAGGGGGCTACCGTTGCAGATGTTATCGAAGCCATTGAGTATGAAGAGGCGGATATCAAAGAAATGCTGTATCAGAGTCCACCATTGGTGAAGGGATAAGCTAAAAAGAAAGCGCTTTTGCGTTTTCTCAAAAATAAAATACCAATTAACATGTAAGGAGGATTATTATGGGAATCACAGGACAGGATTTGATTTTAGCGTGTTCAGCGATCGGTGCAGGGCTGGCAGTAATCGCCGGTATTGGCCCTGGTATTGGTCAGGGTATCGCAGCAGGACATGCGGCTGCCGCAGTGGGACGCAATCCAGGCGCGCAAGGACAGATTATGTCGACCATGCTTTTGGGTCAGGCTGTCGCAGAGACAACCGGTTTGTATGGTTTGCTGGTTGCTATGCTGTTGCTTTTCGTGAAGCCTTTGGTGGGATAATTCGTTTGCACGGGAAGGGAATAGATCAATGAGTAGATTATTCAATTTGGATTTTCAGCTACTGCATGATGCGGTGCTTCTTGGTATATCCGTCTTCTTCCTTTGCATGATCTTGTCGTATCTGCTGTTTGAACCGGCAAAGAAGCTGCTCGCAGAAAGAAAAGAACGCATAGCAAGTGAGATTGCTGCTGCGGCAGACGATAAAGCGGGTGCTGCAAAGCTGAAAGCAGAATATGAAGCAAAGCTGGCCGGTGCCGATCAAGAGGTAGAGCAGATCTTGAGTGATGCCAGGAAGAAAGGGCTTGCCAACGCTACCCGGATTGAATCTGATGCGAAAGAAGAAGCGGCTAGAATCATAGCAAGAGCCAATGAAGAAGCTGAGCTTGCAAAGAAACGAGCAGAAGATGAAATGAAGCAGCAGATGATCGCTGTAGCGGCATTGATGGCTTCAAAGGTCGTTTCGGCAAAGATTGATACTTCCATTCAGGAGAGCCTGGTAGACGAGACGATTAAGGAAATGGGGTCTGCGACATGGCAAAGCAGGTAAAGGATGTATACGGAAACGCCTTATTTGAGGTAGCGGAAGAAGAAAATCGGATAGATGAGTTCTTGAGCGAAGCAGTGGCTGTGATGAAAGCAATGGATGAAAACACAGAGCTTTCTATTATGATGACACATCCACAGATTAGCGACGAAGAGAAGAAAACGGTCTTGGAATCCATTTTCAAAGGCAGAGTATATGACGAACTGTATGCACTGATGGATATGCTGCGAGAAAAGGGGCATTTCGGGGAGTTGGATCGTGTGCTGCAACGCTTTGAAGAACTTGTCAAAGAATACCGCCATATAGGTGTCGTCTATGTAGAGACTCCTATGGAGCTGCCGGATGCTCAGAAAAAAGCAGTGGAAAAGAAAATACTCGAGACCACAGACTATGTGTCTTTGGAAATGCACTTTGCAATCGACCCGTCTCTGATTGGAGGGATGGTGGTTCGGATTGGAGACCGAGTTGTGGACTCAAGTGTGAGGAGTCGGTTGGACTCGCTAGTACATGTATTGTCGGCAGGAAGATAGGGGATTGATAGTTTGACGACAGAGGAGATGCAGAGATATTTGAACCAGCAAGCTCAGGATGGGAGGACGCAAAACGAGGCGATGTCACGTTTGATGGAGGTGCTGGGATTGAATTACCCTGTCAAAGAGGATAATGAACGAAAGGAGGCTGGTGAAGCTTCATGAATTTACAGCCGGAAGAAATCAGCTCCGTTATCAAGGAGCAGATGAAAAAATATAGTACGAAGCTCCTAGTGGCCGATGTCGGTACGGTCATTCAGGTGGCAGACGGTATAGCCCGTATTCATGGACTGTCGAACGCCATGCAGGGTGAGCTTCTGGAATTCCCGGGTGAAGTATTCGGCATGGTCTTGAACT
>JAFUXY010000179.1 GCA_017477005.1 Lachnospiraceae bacterium
CCATCGCCTTTTCAAGCATCTCCAGAGAGTAGGCGTAGGAAATCCGCAGAAAGCCCTCGCCGCAGTCGCCAAAGGCCGTGCCGGGCACGACAGCCACCTTCTTTTCCTCCAGGAAACGCGTCGCAAATTCCTCAGAAGAAATCCCAAATTCCTGAATGGACGGGAAAATATAGAAGGCGCCAAAGGGTTCAAAGCATTGCAGATTCATTTTTTTGAACCGATGCACCAGATAACGCCGCCGTTCATTGTATTCTTCTCGCATATGCGCCACTTCGTCGTCGCAGTATTTCAACGCCGAAATCGCCGCGTACTGGCTCGTTGTCGGCGCGCACATGATCGCGAACTGGTGGATTTTGAGCATCTGTTCAATGATCTCGCCTCTTGCGCAGGTATAACCAAGCCGCCAGCCGGTCATTGCAAAGGCTTTCGAAAAGCCGTTGATATAGACCGTGCGGTCACGCATGCCGGGCAGGGACGCAATTGACACATGCTCGTCCAAATAGGTCAGCTCTGCATAAATCTCATCCGAAAGGACGAATAAATCGTGCTTGGCGATTACCTCTGCAATGGCTTCAAGATCATGCTTTTCCATAATTGCGCCCGTCGGGTTGTTCGGGAACGGAAGCACCAAAACCTTTGATTTTTCTGTAATCGCGGCTTCCAAATCCTCTGCGGTCAGCCGAAATTCGTCTTTTTCCTTGAGTTCGATGATCACCGGCACGCCACCTGCCAAAATGGTACAGGGCAGATAAGAGACATAGCTGGGCTGAGGGATCAGAACCTCGTCACCCGGGTCGAGCATCGCGCGCAGCGCTATATCGATCGCCTCGCTGCCGCCCACTGTGATCATGATTTCCGATCGCGGATGGTAGGACAGCGCGTATTTGCGATCCAGATAACGGGAAATTTCCTCCTTCAATTCCATCAAACCGGCGTTGGAGGTGTAGAAAGTTCGTCCCTGTTCGAGCGAGTAGATCGCTTCGTCCCGTACCCGCCAGGGGGTATCGAAATCCGGCTCGCCGACGCCAAGGGAGATTGCGTCGTCCATCTCGCTGACAATGTCAAAAAATTTGCGGATGCCGGAAGGTTTGATGCCCGTGATCGTCTTCGACAATGGGTTTCTCATAGTACCACCCTCATTCTTTCATGCTCTTGCTTTTCGATCATAATCGTGCCATGATCCTTGTATTTTTTCAAAATGAAATTGGTTCGCGTGCTCATAACGGATTCAATCGTCGAGAGCTTCTGCGTCACAAATTCGGACACCTCCCGCAGCGTCTTTCCTTCCAATGTGACCATGAAATCGAAGTTTCCGGAGATCAGATAGACGGCGTTCACTTCGGGGTAATTGTAAATGTACTGTGCCACTTTGTCAAAACCAATGCCCCGCTGCGGCGTGACCCGCACCTCGATCAACGCATTGACCTTTTCGATGCCGATTTTGTCCCAGTTGATCAGCGTGTGATAACCGCAGATGATTCCCTCCGACCGCATTTCCTCCATAGCGTTGATCACGGCGGTTTCATCCTCGCCCAAAATCACCGCCAACTCACCG
>JAFUXY010000180.1 GCA_017477005.1 Lachnospiraceae bacterium
CTATCCACCGATCACGCCAGTTTCCGCAGCATTACAGGAAGATTGCCAGCATATACGGGTGCGTGTTCCTCGACTCGTCTGAGTGGGTGGAGCCGTCAGGAATCGATTCTCTGCATCTGGATGAAGAGGGACATAGCGTTCTGGCGGGCAAGCTCTGCGAGGTTGTTAAGAGGTTGTGAGCACTGCTTATGTCACGGAGTGTTTTTTTTGAATGTGCATGGTTGATAGCATTTTCCATACCTTTGTTTCGTTGATTCAAGGTATTGAGCATTTTTGATACGCTGGAATACCTGAAAGCCGGTGGACGGCTTTCATCTGCGGCATCCTTCGTTGGCGGATTTTTGTCCATCAAGCCGGTCATTACCATAACGGAAGGGAAGGTCGAGGTCATCGGAAGGGGCAGGGTCTAAGAATGGTTACTACATCTTGATAAAGAATACACAGAAGTGTGGAGTGGATTATTCCAAGCCTCACTGCTTTGGTTATACAGGGCTGTCAGATAAAATGTTGAAAAAATATATTCAGGACAGCGCAGACATATATAAAGGCGATCCGGATGCCGTCAATATCGTATCCGTTGGTGCCACCATTGGAACATACGCCGGACCTGGAGCTATTGCAGTGGCGTTTTATCCTATGTTCCCTTCGGGACTATAATGCCGACATTGTCTCATTTGAACAAGAATACAGTACGTATCATCAAGCCAAGATAATTCACCGATTTAATGACCAAGACGGACGGCATCGACAACAGTGCATTACTACGAATCACTACTTACATCTACGGACTGCGATGGATTACTATTTTGACAAGGAAAAATTCTTTATGAGGCCGGAATTTGCTATCAAAGGGCTAGTCGCAATTGGAGGCGACCTGTCCGTTGAGCGGCTTCGATTTGCCTACTCGCATGGAATATTCCCATGGTATGAAGAGGGAGAGCCGATCCAGTGGTGGTGTCCGATGGAGCGATTTATCATCAGGCCAGAGAATATCCATATTTCGAGGTCAATGAAGAAGTACTTGAAAAAGAATGAGATTCGAACCGAAGTAAACAGGGACTTTTCGGATACCATGCACAGATGCAGGATCAAACGGGAGTTTGCGGAGGGAACTTGGATCACATCTGATATGGAAAAAGCATATGCGAGGCTTGCTTCAGAGGGAATGGCGTTCAGCGTAGATGCCTTTGTTGACGGAGAAATAGCAGGCGGGCTATATGGAGTCAATCTAGGGAGATGTTTCTTTGGGGAAAGCATGTTCTCGGACAAGGAAAACGGCTCCAAGATTGCTCTCATAGCATTGGCCCACCTATTGGAGAGAAGGAGCTATCTGATGATAGACTGCCAGTTTCACACTGACCACCTTGAAAGAATGGGCGGGGAAGGAATCGATTATGAAGAATACATGAAGCTGCTCGAAGCAGGGCTAGATGGTGAGCGATAGGTTGGCAGTAATTGGTAGTAACAGGAACGGTAGATAGGAAGTAGAATACGGATTGTAGAAATGGGGAGTAAGCATCCGCAGAATACCCCGTGGAAACAGTCTGCAAATTATCGTAAAAAAGGCAGCGAGAATACCTCGCCACCTTGTCCAATCCGATTATTTACATACGAGTCCTGTTATGAAAACCTAGAATCCACCCTGATGATCCGATTGCCTTTGACGTATATCAGAACGCCAAAATCCCAATCGCCGGAAGTCCTGCATTCGTTGATGGTGTCTCTTGTTTCTTTGTAGGTGCTGTACTCATAGAAATTGTCTATTGTAGAAATGTCGTCAAAATTTGTAACGCCGCTTTTGGTATAAACGCAGCCTTTGGCGAGCTTCATGCGGATTGTGGTTTTCTCCGTTGGAAAATATTGGTCGTTTCCCTGCAAACGGGTTTGGAATGGCTCCGATGTTTGTATTTCAAATATTCTTTTATTCTTTGCAATTTTCTGTATTCCACTCGCATATGTCTCGTAAACCTGCACCTGGGAGGCGGCTTTGGCAGGAATGGTTGGCATCATTCCAAAGATCAATGTGATGACAAGGCAAGCAATGATTAACGGTGACTTCTTCATAAAATGCTCCTTTCGGCTGATACTTTAGTGGAAATGATGATGAAAATACTTTTTGATACAATTATGAATTATACAGTACGGTAGGGATTTAATCAATGGCGTCTGTAAATTGCAATGGTGGCTAATTGTAAATGACATAATATGAATAAAAATTCATTTTTCCAGTGAAAAAACTACATATAGTATGGTAGACTAATATAAAGGCACAAATTATGGAAAAAAACTGTAAAACTATA
>JAFUXY010000181.1 GCA_017477005.1 Lachnospiraceae bacterium
AAAAATATGCATGCGCTTCCCCCACTGTTTTTTGAATAATAATCGGCAGCCCGGCCTCGTTTTCCCCATTGGACAGCTGCGTTTTCTTCAAATACAACAAATATTCGATATTTCCTTCCGGTCCGCGGATCGGCGAAAAAGACAGTCCCGCCACCGAAAAACCGGCTTCCTGGGCATACGAGATCGTATGCTCTATTACCTCCTGATGCACCTTCGGATCCCGGACAACGCCCTTTTTTCCGACCTTTTCCCGGCCCGCCTCAAACTGCGGCTTGATCAGGCAGACCATCTCCCCGTCCTCTTCAAGCAGCGAAAATGCGACTGGCAGTATCTTGGAAAGCGAGATAAAGGAAACATCACATCCGGCAAAGTCCGCCCGCTGCGGCAGATCCTCCGGTGTCAGATAACGGAAATTCGTCCGCTCCATACAGACCACCCTTTCGTCCGTGCGAAGCGAATAATCCAACTGCCCATAGCCCACGTCGATTGCGTACACCTTGGCAGCGCCGTTTTGGAGCATGCAGTCCGTAAAGCCCCCAGTCGAGGCGCCGATGTCCAGGCAAACGGCTCCCTCCAGCGCCGGTGAAAATACGGAAAGCGCCTTTTCAAGCTTCCATCCTCCGCGTCCAACATAAGGAAGCGGATTATGCCGCACCTCAATCGCCGCGGCTTCGTCGATCTTGGTACCCGGCTTGTCCTCCCGCTGACCATCCACGAACACCTCGCCCGCCATGATCACGCGCCTGGCCTTTTCTCTCGAAGGTAGCAGCCCCCGTTCTACCAAAAGCACATCCAATCGTCCCTTCATCGAAACGTCCTTTTCATCGAAGCGTCCTTCCTACCAAAAACAATCCCTGATTTTTGTGCAAATGGAATCCGGATCCATTCCACAGGCTTTCCTCAGTACCGCCGCGTCCCCGTGCGGCACAAACGCATCTGAAAACGCAATCCGCAAAACCTTCCCCTCGTAGCCCTCTTCCGAAAGAAAGGCCTGCACCTGCTCCCCGAACCCGCCGGTCATTACATTTTCTTCCATGGTAATCATCCCACGATACCGCTTCATTGCGGCACGAAGGAAGTCCTCATCCAGCGGCTTCGCAAATCGGGCATTCACGAGCGCCGCAGACCGGCCTTCGGCTTCCAACGCTTCTCGCACTGACTCGGCCACGGAAACCATACTGCCCAAAGCCAGCAGCAGGACATCCCCCTCCGGCCAGATTTCCTCCACCTTGCCATAGATAATCCTCGCCCGGTACTCCCGCAGCCCCTCATAGGCCTCACTCTTCGGATAGCGGATCGCCACCGGCCCCGCCTCATAGGTGAGCGCAAATTTGACCATATCCGACAGCTCCCACTTGTTTTTGGGCGCCATGATCGTCATATGGGGCATCATCGACAGATAGGAAAGATCGAAAATCCCCTGATGGGTCTCCCCGTCTGCGCCCACCAATCCGGCGCGGTCAATGGCGAACACCACGGGCAGCTTCTGCATGCAAACATCGTGCATAATTTCATCGAACGCCCGCTGCAAAAACGAAGAATAGACGCAGACAACCGGCTTCAAGCCCGACAACGCCAACGCTGCGGCAAAGGTGGCGGCGTGCTCCTCCGCCATCCCGACATCCACGAACCGCTCGGGAAACTGCCTCGCAAACCGCTTCAACCCCGTGCCGTCCATCATAGCCGCGGTAATAGCGACCACCTTGTCATCCCTCTCCCCGGCCTTTTTCAAAACGGTGGAGAACACATCGGTATAGGTCGCCCTTCTATGCGCCAAAGGCACGCCCTTTTCCCGGTCGAAGGGACCCGTCCCATGAAAGCGCGCGGGATGCCGCTCCGCAGGCGGATAGCCCTTGCCTTTTTGGGTCAGAACATGAACCAACACCGGCCCCGGATAATTGAACGCCTCCTCGAAAATCCGCTCCATGACGGAGATATTGTGGCCATCCACAGGCCCCAGGTACAGCAGTCCCAGCTCCTCAAAGAGCATCCCCGGGATCACGAATTGCTTGATGCCCCGCTTCGTGCGATGAATCGTCTGGTCGATTTTTTTTCCATATACAGGAATTTTTTCGAGGGATTGATGCACGCCCTCTTTGAGACCGGTATACCAGTCGCTGGTACGCATTTTAGAAAGGCCGACTGCGAGGCCGCCCACATTCTTAGAAATCGACATTTCATTGTCGTTTAATACAATCACAAAATTCTGCTTTAATGAAGCGCAGTTGTTGAGCGCTTCAAACGCCAATCCGCCGGTCAAAGAGCCATCTCCAATGACTGAAGCAATCCTCTCGTCGCCGCCCCGCAGATTGCGGGCAAACGCAAAGCCCACTCCTGCCGAAATCGAGGTAGAACTGTGCCCGGTGTCGAAGGAGTCGCAATCGCTCTCCGCCCGCTTCGGGAAACCCGACAATCCGCCATAGGATCGCAGGGTTCCAAATGCCTCCCGGCGACCGGTCAGGATTTTATGCGTATAGGATTGGTGGCCCACATCCCAGACCAACGTATCTGACGGAAAATCCATACAACGGTGCAGCGCGATCGAGAGCTCCACCACCCCCAGATTCGACGCCAGATGCCCTCCTGTCTCCGAGATCCGGTCGATCAGAAACTCCCGAATCTCGTCCGCCAAAAGAGGCAGCTCCTCGGCCAAAAGCTCTTTCACATCGTTCGGTTGATTGATCCGCTCCAAATACATAGATTTTCCATCCCCCGTTTATTTCGGAAACACGCCCTCAACGATCCCGTGTGACCAGATGAATCAAAAGCTGCACCAAAAAGCTATCCTTCCCCGCATACGGCGCGATCAAGGAGACCGCTTCCCCGGTCAGCCGTTTCACATCCTCCCTCGCTGTCTCCATCCCCAAAAGTGACACATAGGTGGATTTTGCGTTGCGGTAATCACTCCCGATCGGCTTTCCCAGAACTTCCTCGATCCCCTCCACGTCCAAGATATCGTCCTGAATCTGAAAAGCGAGCCCAATCTTGGAAGCCACCTGTTCGATGATCAGCAGATCCTTTTTTCGCGATTCCGGCGCCAGCCAACAGCCAATCATCATCGCCGCCTCAATCAACGCGCCGGTCTTTTTTTCGTAAATAAAATCCAGCTTGCCACGATCGATTGACTCTTCTCGTTTTTCTGCCAGCACATCGACTACCTGGCCTCCGATCATCCCATCCATTCCGGCCTTGTCAAACAGCGTCTTCACGCTCCAGGACACGATATGCGGATCGGCGGAGTTGCGAAACGCCAACATCGCCGTCTGCATGGCCGCCGTCAACAGCGCATCCCCGGCCAGAATCCCGATTGCCTCGCCGAATTTCTTGTGCGTGGTCGGAAGGCCGCGGCGCAGCTCGTCGTTGTCCATCGCAGGCAGATCGTCGTGTACCAATGAGTAGGTGTGCACCATCTCGATCGCCGCCGCCAAACACTCTGCTTCCGGCACCATTTTTCCGTGAAACAGCCGGTTCGTCTCCAAGAGCAGCATCGGCCGCAGCCGCTTCCCGCCCGCGCGGATCGAGTAATTGCAAGCCTCGGCCAACGGCTTCGTATAGCCCTCCTCCTTCGGCAAAAATCGCTCGAGCAGGTCGTTGATCTCCTGCTTCTTTTTGTCGTATTCCTCGCTAAAGAGCTCTTCATTCTCCATCCGCAAACTCCTCAAACGCCCCGTCCTTGCCAATCTGCTCGACCCGTCCCTCTAGAGTCGAAAGCCTTTCATGCAAGGAGGCCACCAATTTGGTCCCTTTTTCAAACAGAGAGAACGCCTCTTCGATGGAAATATCCTCCTTTTCCATCTCCGCAAGCAGCGCGTCCAAATGCTCAAACCCCTGCTCCAGC
>JAFUXY010000182.1 GCA_017477005.1 Lachnospiraceae bacterium
CCGTCCGCTCTCTTTCATAGGCTTCAAATACCTTCGCCGCAAACTCGGGACTCATCCCCATACCGGTATCCTTGACCCGCAGCACAAAATTCGCCCTGTCTTCGGTGGCACCCTCTTCGACCAGGCTCACCGTCACCGATCCGCCCTCCGGCGTGAACTTATACGCATTGGAAACAAGATTCAACAACACTCGGTTCAGCCGGTTGGCATCACACATGACAAAGGAGTGCGTCACCTGGTCGGTCAGGACTTCGTAATGCACCCTCTTCATCTCCATCTGCGTCGCAAACAAATCGTAGACCTCGCCGACCGTCCGTGTCAGGTTGGTCTTTCCAATATCCAGCTCCATCTTTCCGCTTTCAATCCGGCTCATATCGAGGACATCATTGATCAACGCAAGCAGATGGCGGCTCGATGCCTCGATTTTTTCAAGATAACCCAACTCCTCACCAGGCAGATCTTCCACCCGTTTGGCGATTTCCGTATAGCCAATGATCGCATTCATCGGCGTACGGATATCGTGGCTCATATTGGACAAAAACACGCTCTTGGCCTTGTTGCTCTCCTCAGCCTGTATCTTCTCGCGTTCCATTGCCTGTTCCCGCGCAGACATAGAACGATAGATACGAAACATAATGAAGAGCGCAATCATGATCGTCGCCATCTGAATCATACTGTTCCGCTGCATGGAGCGGTTGATTTCCTCCATCTTTTGATTTAAGAAATATTCCGAATCCAGGCGTTCGCTTTCGGTTTCCTGAACTCCGTGGGCCTCGAGCTCGCTTGTATTGTAGGCATTCAGTTCTTCAAGCACTCGTTCCGAAGTCGTTTTGGAGGCTTCGCGGAACCAAAGCAGGGTCAAAAAAAAGACCAAAAACAACAGTACCTGCCAGACGACCGTAGACTTTCCAAAACGATCGTCCTCATCGTGCGACAACACGTACCGAAACAACGCAAAGCCTGCAATACACCAGAATATCAAAATCAAATAAGACTCAGGCGCCAGCACGCTGACAGACCAGAAATTCGGAATCAAAAAATACAGCATAAAAATGATCGAAACAACCATTCCAAGCAGCCCGATCACCTGCATTCTGCCATTTCTTTCCTCTCTGGCCCTTCGAAACGAAACATAGGAGGTATAGGCGTATGCAATGGTGGCGCCGATCGTATTCACATCCACAATCCAGCCGATCGCCGTCCTCCCGAAGAAAGGCATGGGGATCGTGAGCAGCACCAAAAACAAGATCGCATTTTGGGGAACGCCCTGCTTGTTCAGCTTTCCGAACCACGAAGGGAGCATCCTTTCCCGAACCATCGCAAAGATCAGCCGCGAAAACGCGATTGTATTGCCCACGAGACCAGTCAGCACGGCAGAGGCCGTCGCAAAGCCAAGAATCGAGATACCCCGATCTCCCATATAGTGATGCACCGCATGAAAGGTTGGCAATCCGGCCAATCCGCTAAAGTCGCCAAGATTCTCTATATACTCAGTCCAATTGCTGCACCCCTCCGGCAAAGCGGAAACGGCGATCCAGCCCAAAAGCCCATAGGCCAAAACGCCCGATACAAGCGCCGCGACAAACACGCCGATGGAACGCTTGACCGGGAAGCTGAACTCTTCGACCGAATGTCCGATCGACTCAAACCCCACATAGGCCCACGGAGCCAGCGCCACAATATAAAATATCTGTCCAAAATGGTTGGACTCTGGCGCAAAAGCCGGCTGAATATCGGAAAAATGGACACCCGATCCGGAAAAGAAGATCACGCCGGTACAGAGAAGTACGCCGCCCAGCAGAAGCGCCGCCCAGATAGTCTGACAAAACGCCAAAAAACGGCCGCCCAACAGGCAGATACCCCCCGCAGCCAGG
This sequence comes from Lachnospiraceae bacterium, assembly GCA_017477005.1. Classification (GTDB taxonomy): domain Bacteria; phylum Bacillota; class Clostridia; order Lachnospirales; family Lachnospiraceae; genus RGIG4930. The sequence goes on from JAFUXY010000182.1 coordinate 1,875, forward strand.
ATTGTACAGATGGCAATGAAGTTTTCACTCAGATACACATCAAAGCCCGCTACCTGATAATGGGGTCCTACCTCTAGGATGCCGCCAAATACATTTCGAAGCACCAACGGAATCGCCGTAGTGTTCGCCCAGACGATCGCCATATAGACCAGTCCCAAAAACCAGGCGCTCAAGAACGCATGGTCAAAACCGATCTCCTGTCTGGCGTAGGCGAAAGTGCCGCCGCAATCCGGGTATCGCTTCATCATATAATAAAAATTGAACCCGATCAAAAGCATAACGAACCCGCCGATCAGCATACCGAGCGCCGTACCATAGGGACCCGCAATCGGCAAAAACACCGTCCCCGGCATCACAAACGCCCCCCAGCCCACGGCACAGCCAAACGAAAGCGCCCAGGCCGCCAATGTCGATACATATTTTTTCAACGATTGTTCACTCTGCTCCATTCTGTGATCTTATCCTTCCTAAAGGACACTCTGCCCCAAAACATTTCCACCCATTATAACAGAAACAAAATCGAAAGCAAGGAAAACTGTTGTACAACAAATACCCCCCCCGAGAGAAATCCGCCTCGGGAGGGTGTTGAATCACTGATATTAACGTAATAACCTAAATTACATCATTCCCATTCCAGGGGCACCACCGGCCGGCATAGGAGGCTCGGGCTCCTTGATGTCTGCCACTACGGACTCGGTCGTGAGCAGCGTCGATGCGACAGAGTTCGCATTCTGCAGCGCGATCCTTGTCACCTTCACCGGATCCAGGATGCCGCTGGCTACCATATCCACATACTCTTCCTTGAACGCATCGAAGCCATGTCCCGGCTCGGAATTGCGCACGTTGTCGATCACGACCGCGCCTTCCAATCCAGCGTTGGCCACGATGAAGTACAGCGGAGATTCCAACGCCTTCAGCACCACATTCGCACCGGTCTTCTCATCGCCTTCGAGCGTATCCGCCAACTCGGCCACCTTCTTCGCCGCATGGATGTAGGCAGAACCGCCACCTGCGATAATACCCTCTTCTACCGCCGCACGGGTCGCATTCAAAGCGTCCTCCATACGCAGCTTCTTTTCCTTCATCTCTGTCTCGGTCGCTGCGCCGACGCGGATCACGGCAACACCGCCAGCCAGCTTCGCCAGACGCTCCTGCAGCTTCTCCTTGTCGAAATCCGAGGTCGTCTCTTCGATCTGATTGCGGATCTGAGCCACCCTGGCGTCGATCTCGCTCTTCTGGCCTTCGCCATCCACGATGACCGTATTCTCTTTCTGTACCTTGACGGACTTCGCCTTTCCGAGCTGATCGATCGTCGCGTCCTTCAGCTCCAAGCCTACCTCGTCCGAAATCACGGTACCGCCGGTCAGGATGGCGATATCCTGCAGCATTTCCTTCCTGCGGTCG
>JAFUXY010000183.1 GCA_017477005.1 Lachnospiraceae bacterium
AGCTGCTGCTGCGCCGCTGCCTCGGCCTGTTGCCGTACCACGGCGGGATCGGTCGGATGGATGGTCGTATCCAACGAAATACCACTGAATTTCTCTCTCCTTGTCTGCGCGGCACGACGGCGGGAAGTTTCGTGCATCCGTCGCTGCTCTTCTTCCCGCATCCGCCGGTGCTGTCGTTCTCTCTGCCGCAGCACCGCCTTTCGCTGGCGAATATCCTTGTTGGAACGATAATGCAAAACCGGCTTGCTGTCCTCTGTCAAGACCACCAAACAGATCACAAGCCCCGCAAAGCATACGACATAGGTGCCGATCACACCGAACATATGGACAAGGATATCGCTGAACAATCCTCCGATCAGACCACCCCCGCTATGGGATTGGCGGCCTGCATAGAAAGCGCCGATTGCGCCAAGCGTATCCTTCCCATGCAAAAAAACTTCTACCAGAATAGACAACAGCAAGTAGGTCAAAATACCGCAGATCAGCTTCGCTGTCGCAAAGCCGCTTCCCCGGTTCGAAACGGCAAAGAACGTAGCCGCCAAAAAGGCAATCGGAAACAGATACCCAAAGATCCCAAAAATCCCGAATACCACCATCCGGCAAGCAGAGCCAAAGACCCCGCCAAGCCCCAATATTGCAATGAACAACAAAACAGACACAGCAAAAACAGCCAAAAGCAGCGTGAAAGAAGACGATACCTCCTCCTCTGCTCTGACCTGCCTGGCCACGTCCGTCGTCCTTGTATGCGGAGCCTGCGCCCGTTTCTTTGTCGCTGAATTTGTCGCCGTCCTTGCTGCCATGCAATCCTTCCTCTACAAACACGTCCCCGAAAAAACGGATAAGAACCTTGTTTTCATTTCTGTCACGAAACACAGCAACTGTTCAGTCACCTGAACAGTTGCACCGCATCGGATGGCTTGCGCCATTGAAAAATCCGATGCGGTCCACTTGTTTTCATCCCATGCACGCAGCCACGCAGCAAGTGCGTGTCTCGTGACTGAATTGTTACAAAACACAGCACTATATTCTACCATATTTAGTGGCTGATGTCACGAAAAACCTCAATTTTCCACAAAAAAACCTCACGGACAATACCATCCGCAAGGTTTTTTCAGAGCCCTCCAGTCGCCTGTATCTGCCCTATTTATCATAAGTATTTTCACTTTTGTACCCTTTTTTCAAATTTTCAATCGTCTCTTTCACAGAAATCCGACCGGCAATGCCTAACTGAAAGTCGTTGATCTGTTCTCCGCTCCACCCGATTCCACGCAATATTTCGATAATATTTGCGATTTCCGCATCAGTCAAATAAGCTCTCCTTCCATTTCCTAAAATATTGTTATTTTTCAAACGAATACGTGTATTTCTTCAGCCCCGATTCGGTCATGGCGCGATAAGTAAAGCCCTTTCTATTGATAGAATCGAAGCCCAGATAAGCACAGTTTTCCGGGGCTTTGAGCTTTGTAATCGTCTTGTTTTTCTTGCCTTTGTAGGTACAACTTCCAAGATAGAAGCTGCCCTTCTTGTCAAAAATATAATAGATTTTTTTGTCCACAAACCGGGCGTCCCAGCCCTTTTTGGCAACGGTGGCTTTGTTTGCGTTTTTGCCATTGAAGACAAGGATTTTTTGCGGACTGACATCCGAATGTGCCACCGACATCAAATAATATTCGTCAATATGCTTTGTCACAATATTCTTCTTGTTGTAATCCTTCTGTGAATATCCAATCGGGAAAATCGATTCGACCTTCTTAGCCTGACCCGTTCTCTTGTCCAGGAGAAGTCCGTCCTCAAAATACGCATAGCCATAGGAAATCAGAATATAGTTTTCCGTCACAAGCTCAATCCTCCCGTCCAACCCATATACAGTCTGGGTGGATAGTTTTTGAGGATTCGATCCGTCCAGATTCGCCTGATAGATATCGAGTGTGACGGTGGGCTGTACAGTACTCCCCTCAAAATCCCCCTCTGTTTTGTACACCGAATAATACATCGTATCTCCGTAGACATAGCTATCGTTTGAGAACGCAAACCCTTCTTCGGGAGCCGCCAAACTCACGCCTGGATGCGGCTTGTTCCAATTCAGGGCATACTCATTCTCTGCCGCTCTCACCGGAAAAGCCGACGTCGCTATCGTTGCCAAACACAAAATCGCCAACATTTTCTTCCTATTTTTTGCTTTCATAATCTCCTCCTCTATTACCGCAAGTAATCCTAATGCGCCGAATTCCAGTTCACATTATCATACAATCTTCGAAAAATCAATTTCCATATCTTCATAGAGAAAAGATTTCACCTTGTCTCGAAGGCCGTAGATTGCGATACCATTCGCTATCCCGTCCCGGATATCGCTATAAACGATGATCCGGCTATAAACCGGATCTACAATCCAGTATTCCCGCACCCCTGCCCGGACATAGGCATCCGCCTTGTCAATATAGTCCCTGCTTGTATTGCTTTTTGAAGTGATTTCCACAACCAGATCCGGCGCTCCCAAACAACAAGCCCCATTTTCTGTCTTCTTTGGATCGCAGATTACGGAAATATCCGGCTGTACCATAGTATCGTTTTCGGTGGGATTTAGATTGACATCAAATGGCGCCGGATAGACCTTGCAATTTTTACCGGACTCGGAAAGATAGCGATCGATTGCTACGAGCAAGCCTCGTAAAATATCCTGATGCTGTACCGACGGAGCCGCCATCGCATAAAGTCTGCCCCAAATCAGTTCATATCGCATCCCCTCCTCCAGCAAAGCATAATAATCATCCACAGACAGCTCGCCCTTTGAAATCAAATTACTCATATTCGTACTGCCTTTCAAGATTTCACCTCCCAAAAACAAAGGGCTGTTGGACAACCAACAACCCCTTTCACAGACGGAGAGAATGGGATTCGAACCCATGCGCCCTCTCGGACAAACGGTTTTCAAGACCGCCGCGTTATGACCACTTCGCTATCTCTCCAATAGACACCGCTACACGGCACCACTTCTAATTATTTTACTCACCCCACCCTTGTTTGTCAAGCTATCCATTCAAAAAATTCAGGGCCGTTTTCACCAAAATGCATTGTTTTTGCAGTTTTCAAAAATTCCCTGCCTGGACCTGTTTCACATATTCCTTAAAAAACGGCAGCGAGAAATTGATTCTTCCATAGGATGTCCGGCATGAAAGCAGACCGCTTTTTTGCAAAACATCTTTATAGGTAGAAAAATTATTCGAATCCATGCCAATCGACTCCCGGATATCCTTTACGGAAGAATTTGGCTCGGAACTTGCAATGGCCGTGGCCACCTTTCTTTCGTTCTCCGAAAGCTCCTCCCAAGTTTTTTCATAAGCATTCTCTTCCAGGTTGATCCGATATTCCGATAGAATACTTTCATCCGGATATCGCTTTCCTGCGTCGAAGATCAGATAACCGAGAATCTGAAATCCATAAGAATACCCCGCTGTAAGCTGTGCTATCGACATCGCATCCTCTTGACTGCAATCAAACACTTCGCCGTATTTCTGCGCTATTCGGCTGATATTCAGTGATTCAAGAACGATTTTCGGAACTCTTCGCAAAAAAGTTTGTGAACGGTTATTCTGCAGCGCCCGGATATTTTTGTACAATCCCGTCATGATCACGAATACCGGATAATCCTCTCTGAGACAATGCTGAAAATAATTCGTAAAATCTCGCATTGTCCGGGAATTTGAAACTTCATCAATGGTAATCAAGAGCCGCTTCTTTTCTTTTTTCACTACCTCAAGCATTTTATCTAGATCAAGGCGAATATCCCGGTAGTTTTCACCCTTGTTTTCAACCGAAATGTTCAAGCCTTTCACCGAAAAACCGATTGACAACTTTGGTGTCTTTCCTTTTAGATGTTGTTCTAAGCCTGCTGCAAGAGGAATCATCAAATCCTCTTCTGAATTCAGGTCAATATGCAGCCATTGATCGGTGCTTCGCAACTGGTGAGAAATAGCCGTCATCAGAACCGTTTTCCCTGTTCCTCTTGCACCGATCAACACAAAGATATGTGCCGACGGTTCTTCCGATGAGAATATATCGATGATCTTGGATTGTTCATGAATTCTGGATACATATAGTTTTGGCTTCGCGCCAAAATCAAGACGAAAAGGATTTTCTTGTATTGAAAACAAATCAACACCTCCTTGTCTATACCAGTTTTACAACTTATTACACTTTTATTTTTCTATTACAACTTATTACAACTTATTACACTTTTATTTTTCTATTACATCTTATTACACTTTTCTTCCAAAAAAAATTATCACACCACAAAAAGACTTCTCGATTTTCACTTTTTCCAAGAAGCCTGTCCCGAACATCTATCTTTTCCTGTTGCGTAAACTTACTCAACTAAACCTTCTTTCCAGCCATCGCTGACGGAAAGTCATTCTAATAAATAAGGATATTCGGATTGTGGGATCTGCTCAAATTGCAAATAGCGGGTCGCCATATACGCAATTTCTCCTTTGACTTCAACCAAAGACCACTCGTTCCCTTGCGCAATCAAATAACCAGTCGTGCCTTTGGGTGCAGTCCCGATAATTTCCCCGTTCGGTGACGAACGGATATTTTGGTCATCCCGCTTGGTCCCTACTGAAAAACGATAATACTCCTGCTTCCGTTCTTTGGCAGTCTCCGACGCCGCTTTGACTTTTTTCACCGGTGTTTCATCATCAACATTGGCTACTGCTTCTTCCACCGGTACCTCATCATTATCGACATTGGCTACTGCTTCCTCTGCGGCCTCTTTCGAAGTATCTAATTTCGTACTATCCGAACGCAGAAATCCTGCAATGGCACTGCTGGATAAAAACAGAAAAACCAGGGCGAACAACAAATGCTTCATATATCCTCCTCTCCTGTTTTCAAGCTGCATAAGCTACTTCATCAGCAGCCGCCTTGGGCAAGCGAATATACACGCCAAAACCTTTGTTTCTCTCACTCCGTGCATATACCTTTCCCCCGTACTGTTCGACAATCGAAGCAACCTGCGCCAAACCATGACCAGTTCCGTCCCTTTGTTTGTTGGCTGGATCGTATTGTTCGAAAATATGGCTGGCTGCTTGCGAAGAAATTCCCTCGCCATTGTCTTTCATAACAATGAAAAGGTCGTCAGCTACTTCTGAAAGTGTGATTTGCAACATTCCGGAACGGTTCATGTGCTTGACAGAATTGTCGATAATACTTGTAAATAAAGTATCCATCAATCCCCGATCCACCTGTGCATAGAGACGTTCATCCGGTGCCAGGATTCGTACATCAAGTCCCGCCCTTTCTACTGCATCTCTCATTTTTCGGACAGCAGATTCAGCAGCCTTTGCGATGTCAACCCTCTCAGAATGCTCCAATGATTCGGATGCCATTATCTCATCTGAGATATTCAACAACTCAGAATCCGTCACATCTTCTGAATTCTTCCATGATTCAGAATCCACTGTGTCCTCAAATTGCTTCCGCGACCCGGAATCCGCCACATTTCCTGGTGCATTCAATCGACCGGAATCAGCAGCGTCTTCAGAATCCATCGACTTTTTGCCGGAAAACAGTGCATGCACCGACTCTGCCCCGGCACCAAGCCTAGCAGAAAAACGTTTGTTGGATCCTTCAAGGAAAGATTTTACTTTTTCTAATTCTTCGGAAAGAGACTCCGATTTTTGCTTGTAATAAAGATTTTCTTGCTCAATAGACAGGATCCTCTTGCTTGACTCCTCTAAACGGCTCTCAGCCAGCTCTAGCTGCTCGCACCGCTCTGCCAGTTGTTCAACTAGCTTGTCCACTTGAATCCTAGATTGGTTGTGCCTGGAATCCTCGCTGAAATGGTCTGTCACAAACTGTTCTTCGGCATAAATCACCCCCCATAGGATGGTCAGCAGGAAAAAAACGCCTCCACTGACTTCACACGCAAGCATACCAACGTCCACACCCAGAGTAAAACACACCAAAAACACACCGTGAGCAACAACTGCGAATCCCAGCAACAACGCCTGTGTCACTGAAAATCTCATTTTTTTCTCCTTCCATTTTGGATCCTATTCGCATTTCCCCATTCGCAAACAGTATCCATCTGAAATTCTCTCCTTATACAGTATACCACCTTTCCCATCAGAAAACCAGTATTATTTTCAAATTTTTTCTACCTATGGGACAGATTCATTTCTTCTCAACAATTGCGTAGGCATACGTGCAAATCTGAGGAAGATCCGTGCAGAAAATAAAAATTTCATACACGCCTGGATTCGAAGGCGCCGTATAGATACCATCCGCGGAAATATCGCCTGTCCCGCTCTCCGTCAGTTCATAACAAATATCCATCGGCTTCATATTATTGAACTGTACGCCGAAATAATGACTTTCTCCGGTCTGGATTCGAACAGTCGGCGTCTCAGGTGAAATACTCATGCCGCGGGTATAGATATTCCCGGATTGCTCCTCCCTGGCCGGGCATTTGATTGCCACCCATCGATACATCAGAGCAATGGCATCCACATCATCTAATATACGGGCACCGATCTCAAAGCTGCCCTTGTCATTCAAGACGCATACGGCTGTTTCTGCCAGAACAACGTTTCGCTGTTTTCTCGCAAAAATCTCGGGATTTCCATAGATCGTTCTCTGCCCGCCTCCATACGTCTTGTCGCCCACGGAAATACCTTCATAGCCTACATCGACATAGACCTTGCCCTCCCCGAGACCATGGTAGATTTCTCCGGAATAATAGATATCGCCCTTTCGAACCTCCTCGCTCAACGGAATTTCCACCACGCCGGTCGCTATTTCCAATCCACTCTTTTCGCTTGTCCTTGTCTCCGGTGTGTCATCTTCAACAAGTCTCTCCTGCCTAATATCGGAAAATGCGAGTTTCTTGACAAAGAATCCCGTGTACTCGCTTCTCAACAGATCCTGCGACGGCACACTCAGGTATTTTTTGATGCCGTTTTCAAAGACGTTTTCAATGCGATAGGTGTTCTCGGTACGCATCAGCTCCAAATCCGCCAGACGGATGAAATCATCGCCCCGGGCACCGATCGCCTTCATCTCGAGGCTTATCCGCCCGATCTCCCTATTGATCAGGCTTTCGGGCGCCTCATTCGACAGATGTATCTCGAGCGAGAAATGAGTGGGTACCTTGATCCCCCTATCGTTTTCAAAGGCCTGTGCCGACCCGGCCTGCAGGACGATATTCGCCGTATCCACCGGCAGATCCAGTGTCTCCATCCAATAATCGAAAGAAGCACGTTCGCCTTTTTTGAGGCAAAGGTCTTTTAATTCAATCTGCAGGTGTTTCTCCCCGAACTCAGAGAGAAACGTCGGCGTTTGCAAAATTCCAAAATAATTCAGCGACACATCTGCATCCGAAATCTTCTCTACCTCGACAATGGCCCGCACAAGATGCCTGCGGCTGACCGTAGCTGGCAGAATAAATTGCACAAGGTAATTCTCGTTTGCGAGCAGCGCATCCTTCGCCAGAAACGCAGTTTCTATGGAAGCAGCCTCGGGAAGTTCCTCCGTATCCATCACAAACAACTGGTAGCCCTCCCGCACTCGATTGCATTGAGCTTCCACATCTGGATCATCCGGTTCGTTTGCGTTGGCTTTGTGCGTACCCTCTTCATAGTAACGAATACAAAGGCTCGCCTTGTTCGTACGCAGCTCTTCAAAACCGATAATCGCTGAGAGCTTTTGCTTCTCGGAGGTATCGACCACGATCAAACGACCCGTCCCATCGATCGCAGCGCCGCTTTCTACCAACAGCGACTGATCATCGAGGGGGAACACGCCGAGGCCACAGACGATCCCATTTCCATACATCAAAGCGTTCAAGAACCGCTGCTTGTTGTTCAAATAGGTCTGTTCCGCCGTGAAATCCGTACTCAGCAGGCGCCTTCCAGGATAATACCGATTGCGTTCAAATGGGTAGATTTGCGTGTTGTTCATAAACTCCCTCGCTCCTTTCCGGACGCCTGCCCGACAGCCTTTTTCCAGCCCGCAATCTTTTGCTCCCGTTCCTCCGAAGATATTTGGGCTTCAAAGCGTGCGTCCAGCTTCCAGTTTCCTTCTACTGCCCCTCTTTCCTTCCAATAGCCCACGGCCAATCCCGCAAGATAGGCAGCCCCCAAAGCCGTCGTTTCCACACAGTCCGGACGCAGCACCGCTATATCCGAGATATCGGCCTGTGCCTGCATCAAATAATCATTGGCGCTCGCGCCGCCGTCTACCTTCAAAAAAGCGATCTCTACCCCTGCATCCGCCTTCATTACCTCCAAGATGTCCTGAATCTGATAGGCAATGGAATCGAGTGTTGCGCGAATAATATGGTACTTGTTGACCCCTCTCGTGAGTCCCACAATAACGCCCCTGGCCATCGGATCCCAGTAAGGCGCACCGAGTCCCGTAAAAGCCGGAACCACATAGCATCCGTTGGTGTTGGTTACTTTTCTTGCCAGGTAATCTGTGTCCTCTGAGGCTTCGATCAGCCGCAGCTCATCCCTCAGCCACTGAATCGCCGCTCCGGCCACAAAGACAGAACCTTCGAGCGCATACGTCACCTCGCCGTCAATGCCCCACGCAATAGTCGTCACAAGCCCATTCTCCGAGTAAATCGGTTTGTGACCAATATTCATCAATAGAAAACCGCCTGTTCCATAGGTGTTTTTCACATCTCCTTTGGCAAAACAAGTCTGCCCGAAAAGCGCGGCCTGCTGGTCTCCCGCCGCGCCGGCTATCGGTATCTCGGCGCCAAACCAGTCTGCATCTGCATATCCGTATACGCAGCTAGAAGGCATTACCTTGGGCAGCATCGACTTTGGAATCGCAAGCTCCGAAAGAATATCTTCATCCCATCGAAGCGTATTGATATTGAATAGCATCGTTCTGGACGCATTTGAATAATCCGTCACATGCACCTTCCCCTTGGTCAACTTCCAGATCAGCCAGGTCTCCACCGTACCAAACAATAGGTCCCCGTTTTTTGCGGAATCATATGCCCCTTCCACATGATCCAAAATCCATTTTATCTTTGTCGCTGAAAAATAAGCGTCAATGACCAGCCCGGTTTTTTTCCGGTATTCTTCGGTCAGCCCCTTTTCCTTTAAGGCGTTGCAGTAGTCGGCCGTGCGGCGGCATTGCCACACAATGGCACGGTATATCTGCCTCCCCGTCCTTTTGTCCCATACAACGGCAGTCTCCCGCTGGTTGGTAATCCCAATTACTGCAATGTCCTTTGCCTTGACTCCAACCTTGCGCATCGCCTCCTCGGCCACGATGCGTATGCTTGAGAAAATTTCCTCTGCGTCATGCTCCACCCATCCCGGTTTCGGAAAATGCTGAACAAATTCCCTCTGCGCCATGCTCTGCGGCTTGCCATTTTCATCAAACAAAATGCATCGGTTGCTTGTCGTCCCGGCGTCCAGCGCCAT
>JAFUXY010000184.1 GCA_017477005.1 Lachnospiraceae bacterium
AATCTGCTGATCTTGTTTCTCATCTTCCGTTTCATTCTCTTCAAGCGCGTGGACAAGATTCTGCGGCTGCGGGAAAAGGAGATGGAGGATGTCAAAAGCGAGGCCGCCAAGGTGAAGGCAGAAGCCGAGGCTGCCAAGGAAAAATACGAGAAGGAATACGCCCGGCTTGAAGCGGAGAAGGAAGCTGTGTTTGCGCAGACGAAAAAGACCGCTTATGGCGTGCGGGAACGTATTTTGAATGAAGCGCAGCAGCAGACAGAGAAGATGATCGAAGAAGCGAAACGGTCGGCGGACGATACCTACGCAAAGGAGCGTTCGAAGAACGAAGACGCCATTGCGGAGCTGGTTTTGAACGCCGCTTCGAAGATTTCCGAGCAGACCCATTCGAGAGAGGGGGATTTGGCTCTATATGACCGCTTTATTAAATCTGCATTAGAAGAACTTCCTATCAGCAAGGAGGCGGCGGAGGCATGAACGCACAAAAACAAACAGACGCGGCGATCATTCGATACGCTTCCACACCTCCCACGACGCAGCAGGAGGAAAGCATTCGCCAGATTTTGATTCGGCGATTTGATAATCCGAATATGACCATTGATTTGTTGAAAGACGAGTCTATCTCTGGTGGATTTGTAATTCAATACGGAAATTTTGAATACGACTGGAGTGACGCAGGCCGCGAAGAGCAACTTCGATCCGGCCTGATCATCAGCCATGACAGCTTTCTGCGGCGGCACAACGATGAAGAAAATATTATATCTATATTAAAGGAACGGATCGAGGACTTTTCTCTATATGCACAAGCCAAGGAAATCGGCACCGTTCTTGAAATCGGAGATGGCATTGCCGTCGTCAAGGACGTTGGCAACGTCGAGTACGGAGAAATCGTAATCTTCGAGGACGGCACCAGAGGGATGGTACAGGATATTCAGAAGAAAACCGTGGGAATCATCCTGTTCGGCGACCAGCGGGGGATCCGCGCAGGCAGCCATGTCGTGCGGATGAACCGAGAGGCCGGTATTTCAGTCGGGGAGGATTACCTTGGACGAGTCGTGGATGTGTTGGGCGCACCTTTAGACGGAGGTGCCAATATCCGCCCTGTCGCCTACTACCCGGTCGAACAGCCCGCTCCTGGGATCGCCGAGCGGCAATCGGTACACGAGCCTATGGCGACCGGCATCCTGTCCATCGATACAATGTTCCCGATTGGCCGGGGCCAACGCGAGTTGATCATCGGCGACCGACAGACTGGAAAGACCAGCATCGCGCTCGATACCATTTTGAATCAGAAAAATACCGGCGTGATCTGCATCTATGTCGCAATCGGGCAAAAGGCTTCTACGATTGCGCAGCTCGTCAATACCTTGAAGCAGCATGACGCCATGCGTTATACGACGGTGGTGGCGGCGACGGCCAGCGACCCTGCGTCTTTGCAATACATTGCGCCCTATGCGGGTACGGCGATGGCGGAATATTTTATGCACAGGGGGCAGCATGTGCTGATTGTCTACGACGATCTCTCAAAGCATGCGGTGGCCTATCGTTCCTTGTCGCTGCTGCTCGGACGACCGCCTGGACGGGAAGCCTATCCCGGCGATATTTTCTATTTGCATTCGCGGCTACTTGAGCGTTCTGCGAAGCTCTCGGACGAGCTTGGCGGCGGGTCGATTACGGCACTTCCAATTGTAGAAACTCAGGCAGGAGACGTATCCGCCTATATACCGACCAACGTGATTTCGATCACGGACGGGCAGATCTTCCTCGAGAGCGACCTGTTCTTCGAGGGAATGCGCCCGGCTGTGAACGTTGGTCTGTCGGTGTCCCGTGTCGGAAGCTCCGCGCAGACCGAGGCCATTCGCAAGGCTTCGGGAAGCATTCGTATTGATCTGGCACAGTACCGGGAAATGGCGGTGTTCACGCAGTTCTCGTCCGACCTCGACGATACGACAAAGAAGCAGCTTGCTCACGGACAGGTGTTGATGGAGCTTTTGAAGCAGCGACTCGGACGGCCGCTGTCGATGGAGGATATGGTAATCACGCTGATTACCGCCAACAGCGGGCTGCTGGATGATTTTCCAAAGGACGATATCAAGCTGATCCAGCGGCGCATGCTCAACTGGTTCCACCACAGGCAGGAGAAGATCTGCCTGGAGCTGCGGCAGGAAAAATACCTGCCTGACCGTCTGCGCTCCGAGATTGCGGAGGCTGCGAAGGAATATCTCGCTTCCCCCGATGCAGCAGACGAAAAGCTGGAAAATATGCCTTATTAAAGGATGATATAAATGGCAAGTGTCAAAGAAATCCGGGATCGGATGAAAAGTATCAATGATACGTTGAAAATTACAAATGCTATGTATCTGATCTCGTCCAACAAGGTTCGCAAAGCCCGGCGAATGCTCGCGGAAACAGAGCCTTTTTTCATCCGGGTGCAGGAGATGCTGGACGTGATTATGAGCCATTTGCCGCCGGGTACCAGAGATATTTTCCTGGATCTTGGTCAGGTTCCTCCGATGCAGGAACGCAAGCGGTGTTATCTGGTGATCACGGACGACAAAGGCCTGGCCGGCGCCTACAACCACAATGTACTCAAAGCGGCCGATGCGGAGTTTTCGAGGAGCCACTACGAGCCGCGGATCTATGCCGTTGGGGAGGTCGGGCGTTCGCATTTTATTAAATCTGGATATCATTTAGCCGGAAATTTTATGTATACGGTACAAAGTCCTACGATATCAAGGGCAAGGGATATCACGAGCGTGTTGGTGGATGATTACCGCAACAACGAAATCGACGAGCTCGTGGTTGTCTACACAGAGATGAAGCGGGGGACGATTTCTGAGGTGAAGGTACGCACGCTGCTCCCGCTTTCCGTGCCGGAAGACGTCAAAACCGTACTGAACGCGGACATTGAGGACGACGCGGTGCGGGACGATGAAACGGTACGGAATCTGTTGGAGACCTTGGAAAAAGAGGAATTTCAAATGCTGCCCGACCCCAACGCTGTCCTCGACAATATGGTGCCGAGCCTGTTGATCGGTTATGTGTACGGTGCGCTGGTCGAGGCTTTTTGTACGGTGCAAAACGACCGTATGCTCGCAATGGACGCGGCGAACAAAAACGCCTCCGCAATGCTAAAGGAACTGGAGACTCGCTACAATCGGGAGCGGCAGAGCAAGATCACGCAGGAGATTACGGAGATCACGAGCGGGGCAAGGGCGAACCGGCGGAAATACGAGGATGATGAGGACGAGACAGAGGATTGGGATTGAGGGAGAAAAACATTGAATGATTTGGCAAAGGGAAAAATTGTACGGGTGATGGGACCCGTGGTCGACGTGGAATTTGCCCCGGAAGACCTTCCCTATATCAAGGACGCCCTGATCGTGAAAAACCGCAACAAGCGGGAGGTCATGCAGGTCGAACAGCATGTCTCGCGAAACACGGTGCGCTGCATCATGTTGGCGGCGAGTGAGGGGCTGCATAGAGACATGGAGGTCGAGGCCACCGGCGCGCCGATCTCGGTACCGGTCGGCGAACGAACCCTGGGGCGGCTCCTAAACGTAGTCGGCGAGGCGATCGACGGCGGCGAGTCCCTTGAAGATTGCGAGAAATGGAGCATCCACCGCCATGCGCCGACCTTTGCGCAGCAGAGTCCGGTGGTGGAAATCCTGGAAACCGGCATCAAGGTCGTGGATCTGCTGGCGCCTTATGCCAAGGGCGGAAAGATCGGCTTGTTCGGCGGCGCCGGTGTGGGAAAGACCGTGCTGATCCAAGAACTGATCCGGAATATCGCGACAGAGCACGGCGGCTACTCGATCTTTACCGGGGTTGGCGAGCGTTCGAGAGAGGGAAACGATCTGTGGCAGGAAATGAAGGCCTCCGGCGTTCTCGAAAAAACGGCGCTGGTCTTCGGACAGATGAATGAGCCGCCCGGCGCGAGAATGTGCGTCGCGCAGACCGGGCTGACCATTGCAGAGTACTTCCGGGATGTGCAGAATCAGGATGTATTACTGTTTATTGACAATATTTTCCGCTTTGTGCAGGCAGGATCGGAGGTTTCTTCTCTGCTCGGGCGGATGCCCTCGGCAGTGGGT
>JAFUXY010000185.1 GCA_017477005.1 Lachnospiraceae bacterium
TCCCGGGAGTTTTGACCGGTTCTTTGGGATTGCGTGGTTCGAAGGCTTTGTGAGGGATGCGGGTGTTTGCGGCGGAAGGCGAGACGAAACATTTCGATGCGTGGCTATATCCTTTTTGACCGGAGGATGTTCGGATGCGGAGTCGAAGCCCGGGGGTAGCGGACATTTCAAAGCAGGGAGCGAGATGGCAGAGCGGGCAGCTTTGCGGTCGGAAGTGACGGTGCTTTGGGATGGGTAGTTGTAGTTTAACAAGAAAGGAGACATTGAAAAGCATGAAGAGAAAAGCAAAACAGCACTTGGCACTCATCTTAGCGATTGTGCTGGGCATGACGAGTGGTCTCGGGGGGGTGGCTTTCGCCTCGTCAACCTGAATCCGGCTACGGCGTTTGAGGCTCCGGCGGTAGAAGCTAGTGATGATTTTTCTGCGGAAGAACTTGACGCAGAGGAAACAGAGGAGATCGAGGTCGAAGAAGAAATCGCAGAGGACGACGCGTCTTCTGAGGAAGATTTCGAAGAGACCGAGGCGGAGGAAGTAGAAGAAGAAACCAATGAGGAACTGGTGGACGCTGAGGAAGCGGCTGCTGAAGAGGAAGCTGTAGAAGAGGCTACAGAGGAGACAACTGAAGACGATGCTATCGATGAGACTGGGAATGACTCTGACGTTTTTGAGGACCAGTCTATTTCTGATGCCACTATCGAGGACGAAGTTGCCTCTGACGAGGCCGACAGCTTGAATGAAGCCGGTGAAATCGAAGAGGCTTCCGAGACAGAAGAGGCAGAGGTATCTGAAGAAGCGGATGTGCTGATGGATGCTGATGGAGTTGGCGTTCAGGTTACGGCCAGGAAGCAGACACAACTGGAGTATGATGGTCTGGTAAGCAAGGCGCAAAGTGCAGATTTCAAAGTTGCTGATGGTGAGATGACAGGTACTCTGTACTATAAGAATGCAGCAAATTCGACTACAAATGAGGATGGAAAAAAGTGGGTCGATGCTTACGGTGATGGATATTTCTTTATAGTGAATTTTATTGGATTGCCAGCTGGTGTGACTGATACGCAAATTGAGATAGGTTTTTGTCCAAAGGACGCAGACCCTAGAGTCAAGTCAAACTGGATTGGGAAATGCAATCTGGAGGCAGGAGATGCTGGAGAGGATGGAAAGGGTGGTTTGCTGAAAATTCTAAATAAAAACGAGCATCTTTTCTGCGTGAGCACTCCGATAAATGGTACGGATTACATTGATACGTACGATCTATCAAAACTTACTTTAGCAAAGGTAGGAACTGCGGATACTATTACCTTAGCAGGGAATACCGGCGATACGGGATTGAAGGTGCATAATGTCAATGGAGCTGCGATTGATGCGTCTACTCTTCAAAAAAGCATCAAGGTGAATTCAGACACGTCGGACGGGTCTGTGGCTCGAAGTATAACAGGTACTTTGAATTATCAGACAGATGTGTACGGATATACGAAAAACGGAAACGATTATACCGATGGGTATTTCATGAATTTGAAATATTCTGTTGCCAATGATAGCAATATCACGCACATCGGAGTGAGCATTTATACGAAGGCGAATGAATTGGGCGAAGGATTAGGCAAGGTAGAGGTCGTTGCACTTTCTGACCATACGGCAGCCCATGTGATCCGAGTACCTAATAAGGAGACGATGCTTAGGGTTGTGGGCTTTACGGCTGATCCTGGGACAAATCCGGCGACGGTGAGTGCAAAAGGCATTATAAATGGTGTTGGGGCTAATAATGTTAGTTATCAAGCATTGTATGATCTTTCCGGACTGACTCTTGCGAGTACGTCGGCAATTTCATCGGCTACTGTGGACGCAGTGAGTAGGAAGCCTGGCGAGAATTCACTGATCCGTGTAGGAGACACCGTGAAATTCCAAATTAGCGGCAAGATTCAGGGGGCGAGTTCTACGCTTCCATCGCTGGTAGTATCTGCGACGGGGTATGGCTTTGAGGATATCCAAGACCAAACCGCTTCTAACTTGAAAATCTCTGGCACGACTTGGAGTGCAGAGGTTTCGACAAAGGCTAAGACGGCGACTGCTCGAAGTGATACAGGTTCGGCTGGCGCAGGAATTAAGGTAAACTCTGCCACTTTCACTTTGAGTGGAACGAATAAGAGTGCCGAGGTAGGCTTGGGGGCAGTGATTAGAAAGTTGGGCGTGTTGGATCCCACCTTGGCTGTTGCAAAGTTGGCAATAACTGAGACAAGCGGAATGCATAATGGGACGGGATATAATGATAGTACGAACCCCTATGGCGTGGGTGAAACTGTATCGTCCGACACATATGCAAGTGCAACATATACGACATCTACTCCAACGGTCGAATCCGGTTTTGAAACTATCATGGCTTACAAGTGGACATTTATGGAGCCGGATGCAACGACATCGTCTACGTATTATACATTTGCGCTTTCGGCCGATGATTACGTGTCACATCTGCCGCTTCCTACTATTTCAAAGATTGGGAAGGCTAAAATTTCAGTGGCGGCGCGGGCGTACTATGCTCCGAGCAGTGCGTTGCCCGAGAGCGTGAAGGTCAATACGGCTTACACCGAGGACAAGCTTGCTGCTTTGGTAGATGATCAAAATTATTTTGAAGTGCAAAAAGACTGGACGAGTGCAACCACCGCGAAAGAATTAAATGTAGATGATTATTCTGTAGAGGGTATCATTGCGATTACTCCTACAAATGGTCAGTACCGTGGTTCAAACTATAACGAATTGACCGGCGTTATTTATGGTGTAGGAGAGGACGAGGCGAACGATACTTTCGTTCAGGTTACATACACAACAAGTGCGTCTGCGAAGGATGCAAATGTAGTTGCCTATGAGTGGACGTGGAAGGAGCCAAGCGGTTCAGCGGTGACATATTATACATTTGCACTTTCGGATAATAATTTCCGATCGAATTTGGTGCTTCCTACAATTACGACTGCGGGAAATGCTACGGTGTCGGCTCGTATAAAAAAATATTATGTGAGCGGTGGAACACTTCCGAACACGGTCAAGGCGAATACAAGGTATACGGAAGACAAGCTGCTTGCTTTGGTAGATGGCGAGAATGTGTTTGCGAGATCGGTTTGGGGTGCAGGAGACGATAGTACGAACGTGTCGAAAACAGTGAAGGTGAAGAATTATTCATTGTTGACCAGATTGGAACTTGTAGGACCGACGCCTACATTTTATGTTAATCAGGAAACTTCATTGACGCGTTTGACCTATGTTGTACCGAATCCATCGGGAATTGAGGGTCTGACATGGTCTGTCGCTTCAGGAGATGCTACGGCTATAAGGATAAAGGACTATGATCAGTCGACAGGGGATGCCACTGTCGTGGGTGTAGCGGAAAGTGATGATGCTTCAATTCAATACACTGCGACTGACAAGACCGGAGAGAGTAAGACGGTTTCGCTTCCGGTCACTGTGAGCGAGAATGCGTTTACAGTGGATTGGTCTAATAGGGTTGTGAATACGCATGAAGGCGTTGGGACCATTGATCTGGAATCCATATTCGCAGATAAGTCGACTACAACGGGGGCGTTTGATGTTCCATTGTACCCTTTGTCAGTTCGAAGAACTACAGGAACTGCTAAGACGTATTCGGATACTGAGGTCAAAGGGTTCAGCTATGCGTTCAGTTATCCTACCGGGGATGCCGGGGATACGGCAAAGGAACTTTATTCAATCACAAACAACCAGCTGACCGTTTTAGATGATGCGAATGGAACAGCTAGGGTAAATGTAACAATCACCTGTGGGGATGATGGTACGACTGACATCGACTATTTCATGCTGAACGTGGAAGAAAAGGTGGTTTCGAGTGCACTTGTGCTCGATCCGGAAAACTATACGATCAACTATGAAGATACGGAAGACGCAAAGTCTATATACACCGGTATAGCGGATGGAAGCAATGTAGAATTTGCAATTACAGTGCCAAGTGCACACAGTACGTATGTAAAGTTAGATGTTAGAGATGATGATGGTAATGCTAGTGACGATGTACACGATTATAAGGTGTCTGAGCTTCAATTAAAATTGACATCTGGTGCGGCAACCCACTATGCGAAAGACACGACTGTGGAAATCCCTGTCAAGGCGACGCAGAGTTTTTCCGATGGTACCAAAGCAACAGGTTCCTGCACCTTTACCGTATACATCACCATGAGTGATATCACCTTGAAGGGTGCGAAGATTACTGAAACTACCAAGGCAGGAAACAAGGTGGTCAAGGCAGATACTACGTCTACGGAGACTTATCCGACCATCTTGCTCGCAAAGGGCGATACCGTGGGTCGTACACTGACCGCCGAGGCTTTGCCTTCTGGCTATTCAGTAGGAGGAAACTGGGCATGGTCATGGACAACAAACGGAATCGTGGACGTGAACACGAGCGGTACGAACAGAAATATTGCGACTATCGTTCCGAAAGCGGCGGGAACAACGCAGATTTCTGCGGCACCAGAAGGATCGTCTACAATCATAGCGAAGTTCAACGTGGTGGTGTATGATCAGCCGTCTGCGCCTGTGATTACACTCACGAACGAAAACAAGGTTTCAGCGATTGATGCCGATGGCTATGCAGTGACTACGAGCGGGTCGGATTACAATCTGAGCTACACCGTAGACGGCACCGAGAAGAAGGCGGTCGAGGGCTACAAGCTGAAGGTGGAGACCAAGAATACTTCCCAGAAGTCGGGGGATGAGACGTTCGAGCCGATCACGCTTTCAGAGGAAGTAGCGACGACCGGAGCGGGAACAGTTTCCGCGAAGCAGTTCACAGCGGATCCTGTGACCATTGATTACAGTTTGGTACTGACCAACGAGAACGACGAGGTAGAGGACACGGTCAAGACCGCAAAGCCTTTGAGCATTCTGGTGGACAATATTGCTTTGGATGCGGATCCGTTCTCCTTCTCACCGAATGCGATCACAGTGGAACCGAATGCGAACGCAACGCTTTCGTCTTCCTATACTCCGACCACAGCGACAGGCGTAGAGTATGCGTGGAGCATCGTAGATTATGCAGCAGATCACAAAGATGTTGCGGACACGACGAACAACGCCGCCTATGCGAAGATTATTAATGACACCGAGAACAAGAAGGACGTGACTGTCAAAGGAATGATAGTCGGCACCCACAAGGTGGACTTGAAGCTCACCTATACGCAGAACCGGATTGTCGACAAGGCGAAGAAGGAAACGCAGGGAACCAAGTACACCACGATCACGATCGCAAGCGATATTTTGGCGGCATCGGATATTCGCCTGACTGTGGACGGTGTGGCGTATGATGGAGCCACCGATTATTATCTGGCGAACAATTCCCAGAAGAGCATGACTGTGGCGGCGACGGTGCTTCCGACCAGCGTGGAAAACAGAAACGTGGAATGGAAGCTGGACAAGACGAGCTTCGCGACCATCAAAGAGGCAAGCGACGGCAAAGTGTATACCGGCACCGAAGTAACGATCGTACCGAAGGATGGCGTTGAGGGCGTGGTAACTCTGACGGCGACGACGCAGGGAGATGGTACGCCACGTAGCAGGAGCGTGAAGATTTATGTCAGCCCGGTTTCCCTTGAAAAAGTGGAATTTGCGGTGACGAATCCGGACAAGAGCTACAGGGTGATTACGACGGATGCGATCCAGAACGGAAAGAGCATAAATGTCGTAGCACTTCCGTGGCCGCGCAGCGCAGAGTTTGACGCGAGCCTGACATCTTGGAAGGTATATGGAAACAAGACAAGCAATGCCGGCGCAAACGGCAACATTATCGTTGCAAATGACGGAAATTCCGCCACCATCACAGGAGCGGCACTCGGTACGGACTATGTGGAAGTATCGATGTCCGATGGAAAGACGACTGCGAAGACAGAGACCCGCTTGGCGGTGACCGTGTCTAACAAGGCTCCGGAATTTGCAACCATTGAAATGAATACCGGCAATGAGACCATCATGGTGGACGCTACACTGAACCTCGTAGCGGGCTACACTCCGTCCGGAGCAGATACGAGCGTTCTCGTTTGGAAGAGCAGCAATCCTTCCGTAGCGTCTGTTGTTGCGAACGACGAAAAGACCGGCGCAGTTGTGACAGGTTTGGCACCGGGAACAACCACGATTTCTGTGACAGGAAACAATGTTGTCGCGAAGTGCGAGCTCACCGTGAATGCATTGACGCCGGACAGTGTGTCCATCTCTTCCGTAGTAGAGAAGGGTACGACGACGCCTGAACTGATGAAGACAGAAGGCAGCACGACCTATGCGATCGTTCCGGCGAGCAGCACGGTAGTGATTTCAGCGAAAGCAACGAAGGGTACAAAGGATGCTTCCAACCCCAACGTACGTTGGTACAACGGAAGCACGGAGATTACGGATGCCGCTACAGCGAAGGGTGCGACGAGCGTGGAATTTGCGACAGGCGCGGCAGGCACCGTGACAGAGCTGACAGGACGCGCAGCGGCAGATTCGAGCCGTACGACGAGCATTACCATTTATACGGCTCCTGTTTTGAGCGAGGCACTTGTGACAGAGAAGCTTTTGACCGTGAACAACGGCGAGCCGATTGCGGACACGCCTTACACGGGAAGCGCAGTTGAACCGAAGCTTACACTGAATTTCAACGGTTATACTCTCGCGGAGGGCACGGATTACAAGGTAGACTATACGACAGACCACACCAACGCAGGCGCAAAGGTGGCAACCGTTTCGGCGGGCACAGGCAAGCTGTTCACGAGCGCGGCGGCTGGTTCCGAGCTGAACAGGCCGTACAACATTACGCAGATCAAGCTGTCTGACGTGGTGATCAATCTTGGACCTTTGACCTATACTGGTTATGAGCAGACCCCGGCCATCGTTTCCGCGACCTACAACAACGGACAGGGATCGATCCCGGCCAGCGAGCTTGTGATCGTATCCGGCAGGGGCACGAACGCGGCTACCTACAAAGCGCAGTTCCAGACCGTTTCCGGCACATCGGCGGCGGCCAACTTCGAGGGAACCGCTGAGAAGGAGTACACGATTGATCCGGCGCCGATTTCCGGCGTGGCGCTTTCGAAGACAAGCTTCACTTATAATGGTTCGAAGCAAGTGCCGACTGTCAGCAGCGCGACGCTGAAGGAGGGTACGGACTTTGATGCGACGATCCCGACGACTTCCACGAATGCAGGCGACTACACCGTGACTGTGACCGGGAAGGGCAACTATACCGGCACAGAGACATTGAAGTACACGATCGCGCAGGCGGCTATTTCCGGCGCGAAGCTATCCAAGTCGAGCTTCACGTTCAACAACGCAAAGCAGGTACCGACCGTGAGCGTGGGAAGCCTGAAGTCCAACACGGATTACAAGGCCACGTTCAGCAACGCCAATTCCAAGAACGTGGGAACCTACACCGTCAAGGTGGACGGACAGGGCAACTACAAGGGAAGCCAGACTTTGACCTACAAGATCACGAAGGCTTCGAACCCGATTAAGATTTCGAAGGCGAAGGGCTCCATCCTCGTGACGAAGACGGTCAACGTGAAGTCTCTGGTGAGCAAGGCACAGGGAAGCCTGACCTATGCGACGAGCGACAAGAAGACCGCCACTGTGACAAGCAAGGGCGTTGCCACAGGCGTGAAGCCTGGAAAGGCCACGATCACCGTCAAGGCGGCGGGCAATGCGAACTACAAGAGCGGCTCCGTGAAGTACACGTTGACCGTTACGAAGCTGGCGAAGCCCACGAATGTGAAGCTCACGAACAGCAAGAAGAAGCAGCTTGGCGTTTCCTGGAAGAAGGTCTCCAACGCTACTGGATATCGCGTGTTATATTCTACGAAGAGCAATATGAAGAGCGCGAAGACCAAGGACGTGAAGACCACGAAGGCGACGTTGACGAAGCTGACCTCGAAAAAGACCTACTACGTGCAGGTGCGCGCGTACGTGAAGAAGTACACGGCGAACAACGCATCGGACGCTTCTTCGAAGGTTTCGAAGAAGGTGAAATAAGGCAACTATTCAGTCATATATGAAAACATTGGCAGGCGAACGCTTGCGCTCGGGCTGACATATGTTTTTCATATATGGCGCATAGGTTAGTTACAAAATGAGCAACTTGTAAACGATGTATTTTGGGGCGGGAGCCGGAATGGGCTCCCGGGATCCCAGGGAAAATGAACCCCCGGAGCCGGGTCATCCGGCTTCGGGGGCAAACCCCAGCCCACAAAGCAAGGGGAGAGGTTCCGAAATCAAAAAATAAACGTTTAGTCTCTTCATACTACGGAACGCTATTCACCCGGGATATCCGGTCAAAAA
>JAFUXY010000186.1 GCA_017477005.1 Lachnospiraceae bacterium
CTCACTCCAGGACAAGAATCGTACAAAATGCCTTTTTCATCCAGCGCATCCATCTGTTCCCGCACCGCTCCATACAGGCTCGGCTCACCCGAATGCAGACGCGCCACCTCTTTTCCGGATTTGGCCGCCTGCACAATGGCGTTGATTACCTCTTCCAAATGCATCCTGGCGCTGTCCAAAACCACACATCCAGCTTTGGCATATTCCAACAACGCAGGATTCACCAGCGATCCAGCAAAGATAATCACATCCGCCCGCTCCAGAAGCTCCTTGCCCCGCACCGTGATCAAATCCTTCGCGCCCGGCCCCGCTCCCACAAAATGCACCTTGATTTCATTCATCATTTCGTCCTGCCAATCTCTCCCCATCGCGCGGAAAACACTATACATTCTATTTCCATTTTTTCTTCTGCTCGTTTATTCAGATAAAAATGAATCCGTCGCATCAATTGTTTCATTACAGGAACTTGAATCCCCCTTTTTTCCAGCAAATCGACAGCTTCTTCCGCCGTATTGGCCTGCAAAATGTGCAGCGCGCATGCAAAAAAACGATCACACTCCAAGTGGCTGTATTCCGACACACATTGAGGGTCGCTGCCATCCGCAGCACTAGCTCCCGCTTCCATCGCAGCTGTAGAAAGAGCTTCCAATCGCCCGTCCGCTTCCCTCGAATGCGTGTTCATAATCCCGAGTCCGAGCTTCGCCAACTTGCCAATATGCCCCGCTAAAAGCATTTTTTGAAAACCCAGTTCCACCGCCGTATCGATTGCAAATCCAATGTAATTGCTGCAAACGACACAATTTTCTGGCTCTATCCCGCAGCTCGTTTTCAAGGCTTCCAAACCGTAATTCCCGGGAACGACCACTACTTTCTCATCCCCCATTTCGCGTCGCTGTGTCATAGAAATGCGAATGGTTTCTAAAAGTGCTTCCGTGCTCATCGGTTTGACAACACCTGTCGTTCCCAAAATGGAAATGCCGCCCTCGATTCCTAGTTTGGGATTGAAGGTTTTCTGAGCGATTTTTTCTCCCTCAGGTACAGAAATCGTAATCTCCACGTCTCCCAAAATCCCATATTCCGACAGCACTTCCCGGACTTCTTTTTCGATCTGCTTTCTCGGTCCGCTATTGATCGCCGCCTCTCCTACCGGCTGATCCAGACCAGGTTTTGTGACTATCCCCACTCCCTCGCCAGCCCGAAAAAACACCTTATTTGATGTCGATTCCATCTCAGGCGACACCGAATCTGCTTCCTCCGACATCCATTTTGTCTTCTCCACCGGTATCACCCGAACCAACACGCACACCTTCGCTCCGCTTGTTATATCCGGGTCGTCTCCCCCATCCTTGATCACTGCGCAGCCTGCTTCGTTCTCCGAGAAAAAAGGATCCAAGATCTCCGCCTCAAACGGTATGCCCGCCAGTGTTTCAATCCGCACAACCGCTATTTTGGCTTGCGAGAAAAGCATGGTGGCCGCCGCCTTCGCCGCAGCAGCCGCGCAGCTTCCCGTAGAAAATCCGACCCTCATACTCCATTTCTCCACCTGCCAGATAGTTACATTTGTTTCATCTATTCAACCAACTCATACAGTACTGCATTGATAATGGCTGCAGCCACAGTGCTGCCACCTTTACGCCCTCTGCTCACGATATGCGGCACTTTCGATCGCAAAATCCGCTCCTTCGCCACCTCGACATTCACAAAGCCCACCGGCACCCCGACCACAAACGCTGGCTCAAAACCTTCCTTCATCCTATTATATATATGAAGTAACGCAGTTGGCGCGTTTCCGATCACAAAAATCAGCGGCTCTTTTCGCTGCATAGCCCGTTCCATACTGACGATAGCACGGGTCACGCCCCGTTCCGCAGCTTCCTTCGCCACATCTTCATCACTCATGAAGCAATGGACGCTTCCGCCAAAACGAGAGAGCACTCGCTGATTGATCCCCATTTTCGCCATTTGCGTGTCCGTACAGATGCTCGTCCCAGACGCAATCCGTTCCCGCAGGCAAGAAAGCGCACTCTCCGAAAACACCATATTTTGTGCAAAATCAAAATCTGCCGTCGTATGGATGACCCGCAAGACGACGTTTTCCAAACACGGATCCACCTTTATATCCCGTTCAGCCAGTTCTGCCCGAATGATCTCAAAACTGCGTCGCTCGATATCAGCTGGAGCAATATGCTCCACCTCGAATCGCTCCGACGGCAAATTATGCACCGCTTCATTCATAGTTTTCTATCGCTCCAATCACATCGTTATAATACTTCGAATACACTCCACCAACTGCCTGTTTTCCGCTTCGGATTTGACAGCCACTCTGTAATACCCGGCTCCCAACCCCCAAAAGTTCGTGCAATTCCGTATCAATATCCCTTTTTCCAACAATGCTTCAAAAAGCGGCTCTTTCGTCTGAAGCAAAAAGTAATTCGCGTCACTACTGTACACTCGGATATCCATTTCACGCAGGGCATCCGACATCCATCGCCTCTGCTCGGCAATATACTCTCTCGATTGCTCCAAAAAATCGGTTTCTTTCAAAAAGGAACAAGCCGCAGCGCCCATCTCCTGCGCCACCATAGACACATTCCATTCCGGCAACTGCCGCTGGAGCTTCAATGTCTTTTCCTCATTTCTCATAATCAAATACCCCAACCGGATTCCCGGCATCGATAGCGTCTTTGTGAAGGCATGAATCAGAATAGTATCGGGGCAGATTTCTAACGCATTTTTCTTCCACTGCGGAAAACGCCCGCCGCCCATCAAAGGAATAAAACATAGATCCAGAACTGGTATGATCGAAAGCTCCCGACATTTTTTCAAAATTTCAAACAAAAAGGTCTCTTCGATCCGTTGCCCTGTCGGGTTGTTTGGAGATGCCAAAATGACAATTTCCATTTCTTCAGACAAAAAATACAGGAATTTTTCATCTAAAACAAAATCCTTTGCTTCGTCCAAAAAATAACGCCGGATTTCGCAATCTTCCAATGATCCCAACGCCCAGTCATAACCCAAGAACCCCGGCACGACAACACCCGTGCATTTGGGAAGATACGCCCGGACAATCGCCATCAAGAGTTCCGATGCACCGTTTCCGCAAAGAATCTGTTCCGGTTTCATTCCTTCCCAATCGGCAATCGCCGCCCGCAGCTTGCGACATTCATTATCCGGATAATGATGGGCGTTTTGCAGCGCTCTTTTCCCGGCCTCCCACAACGGCTCCGGCCAAGGTTCGGCCAACGGATTGGTATTGACTGAAAAATCTATGGCAACCTGCTTCCCAAAGCAATCTCCGCCGTGCGCAAATCTATTCTCATTCATAATCATTTCCATTCACCTTTGGATCTACAACAACGACATCTTTTTCATAGCCAAAAGCAACATCGAAGCCACGCACAACACTTCCCCCAACACTGCTGCCGCCAACATCAGATGGTTGACCCTCCGAATATCCTCCACTTCGATCGCTCGATCATCGTCTCCAATAAAGGGCTTTTCTTGCAATTTCCCAAAATAATAGGCATTTCCTGCGAGCCTTACATGGAGCGCTCCTGCCACCACGCTTTCGGTCTGCGCGGCATTGGGACTTTTGTGCGCCCACCGATCTCTTCGAAAAATACGAAACGCATTGTTGGCATCGAAATCCGATCCCAACAGCCCACAGGACAGGATCATCAGCAGAGCCGCAATCCGCGCCGGAAAAAACGCCAACATATCGTCTAATCTGGCAGCCGCCGTTCCAAAAAATCGATAACGCTCATTTCGATAACCTACCATCGAATCCATTGTGCTGATCGCCTTATACAAAAATCCCAAAACCGGTCCACCCAAAGCTGCGTAAAGCATCGGCGCTATGACGCCATCTGTCGTATTTTCTGCCACCGTTTCGACAGCCGCCCGAACAATTCCCGCCTCATCCAACGTCTCCGTATCCCGTCCCACGATCATTGAAACGGCACGCCTGGCCTCCTCTATATTCGACTTCGACAATGCGTCAAACACACGCATACTCTCTGTTTTCAAGCTCTTTGCTGCCAGCAAATACGCCGTCAAAACCGCCTCAATTGCTATGCCAACCACCGGACAAAAGTGACTAGAAATATGTAAAACAGCATATGCAATTAATACGGTTGGCACACAAACAAGAACCACCAACAAACAACCCAGCAGGCGTTCTATTATAGGCCTGCGACCTCCCCCCATCAACCGCCGATCCAGCCATCCAATCCATCGCCCGATAAGACGGATCGGATGCGGCAACTCATGCGGATCGCCAATGAGCAAATCCAAACAAAACCCGGCAAAAAAACCAATGATATGTTGTCTCATGCAATCAACTCGCCAATCGCCATAACCACCGCTGCATTCACCTCGCAGACTACCACAAAATAACCAGCCAAATCTCCGGTGATTCCGCCAAATTCTCGTCTGCACATGCGGACAAACCAGAAATATGTGCTCCCACAGACAACCGCCAACAAACCGACCGGTGCTGCTTCGCAAAGCAATCTCCCAAATGGCTGTCCCGATAATCCATTTCGACAAAACAAGGCAAAGGACATTTTGTCCAATAAAATTCCTTCGTACAAAAAAACGCTTCCCATGCACAAGACAATCAGTCCAACAAACAATTCCAAAAGAATTACTGTTGCAAAAACTTTTTTATTGGGGTCCGCGCTTTTCGCTTCTTCGTACAGCATCCCTTCCGAACGCGCCGGGCGAACCGTCAATACCGCCAACGCGCTGAGGCATCGTACGACAAAAAAACTGCCCGCTGTCATCAGCATAAAGCTTTGCGGCTCATTTGGCAATCCCTCCGAAGCATTCCCATACAAAACAATCAAACTCGCCAAATACAACCCCGCTTGTCGCAGCACGCCTATTACCGCAAAAGCGCCGACCCGCGGGTCTTTTAGAATTTCCAGCTTTTTTTCCCTGCTTTGATAAGATCCTCTGGCATCGGCCGTGTCCATATACCCATCCAGATGAAATCCCCCTGTGAGCATCAGAGGAACAACCGCAAGAACCAAGGCAGCCACTGTCGATGGAATGGGGTTGCCTAAAAATAATTGACAAATAATCCAAAATACGGTGCCAATTACCGCACCCACCCAAGGAAAAAATACGACGCTCGCACCAAACGCTTCCTCGCTCCAGACGACCTGTGGCATCGGAATTTTGGAATACCGTGCGAATGCAATCAAAGGCGCCTTGATTATTTCCAGCCATTTTCTTTTCATAAAACAATCGTCCGATCCGACATCTGCTCCAAAAGCCGGTTGACCTGCTCTGTTGCTTCTATATAATAATCCGTTTCCGGATCGCCTGTTTTCTCGAAACGATTCGATACGATCACGAGATGCAAAAAAGCCTCTGCCAATGCAGACAGTTCTCTCTGTATCGTCTCAAGCAGTATACTTTCCTTCAAACCTCTTTCAAACATCTCGTTCGCCACCCAATTTGACACGCACTCCAAAAGCGCCGTTGTTTTTTCGGGGCGCTGAACATCGGAGAGAATCTGTGGCAGATCAAACGGCGTCTCTGTCAACAAAAAACCCTTTCCTTCCCGACGAAGACGGTGCCGCCGCACCCGCTCCCTCCCCTCTTCTCCAAAGGGAATCATTGTCGCAATATACAGCCGCTCGCCCTCGCCCGAAAGCTCCAGACAAAGCGCCTCCGCCTGCTCGGACTTTCCGCTGTCAGGCGTTCCGATAATCGTAATGATCATATTGCGTCACCGCCGTTTCCGAAAACCGTTTCCCATGATAATATAGCGCCAGCGCCATATCCAAAAGCGGAAACAGCATTACCGCTCCGGTTCCCTCTCCGAGCGCCATATCTCCATCTAGGACCACAGCCAGCCCGAGCTCGTTCAAGATCAGGCTCATCCCCCGTTCGCGTCCAAGATGCGACGCAAGCATCGTGTCAACTGTACCGGGGGCAAGGCGATTCGCGCACAAGGCTGCAGCCGCCGTAATCCACCCGTCCAA
>JAFUXY010000187.1 GCA_017477005.1 Lachnospiraceae bacterium
GAATTTGATCGACACGCCGGGACATGTGGATTTCAATTACGAGGTATCCCGGTCTTTAGCGGCCTGTGACGGGGCGGTCTTGGTGGTTGATGCGGCGCAGGGCATCGAAGCGCAGACCTTGGCGAATGTATATATGGCGATCGACCATGATCTCGAGGTGCTGCCGGTGATCAACAAGATTGATCTGCCAAGCGCAGATCCGGGACGGGTGGTCGAGGAAATTGAAAATGTAATCGGTATCGAGGCGGAGGAGGCGCCGCGGATTTCCGCGAAGACCGGGCTGAATGTGGAAGAGGTGTTGGAACAGATCATAGAAAAATTGCCGGCGCCGACCGGTGATGCGGCAAAGCCATTGTCTGCATTGATCTTCGATTCTCTCTACGATCCTTACCGGGGCGTAATCGTGTTTTGCAGAGTTATGGATGGAAGTCTGCGCGCCGGAGATGAGGTGCTGATGATGGCGACTGGCGCCAGGTTCGAGGTCGTGGAGGTGGGATTTTTTGGTGCCGGGCAGTTCGTCTCTTGCGAGGAATTGTCCGCCGGTATGGTAGGCTATATGACCGCAAGCATCAAAAACGTGAGGGAAACGCGGGTCGGCGATACGATTACCCTTGCCAAAAATCCGACACCCAAACCCCTTCCCGGTTACAAAAAGGTCAATCCGATGGTATACTGTGGTATGTACCCTGCGGACGGCGCCAAATATCCGGATTTGAAGGATGCGTTGGAAAAGCTGCAGCTCAACGACGCGGCGCTGCAATATGAGCCAGAGACATCGGTGGCCTTGGGTTTCGGATTCCGGTGCGGTTTTTTGGGATTGCTGCATCTGGACGTGATTCAAGAGCGCCTGGAAAGGGAGTACGATCTGGATTTGGTGACGACGGCGCCGAGCGTGGTCTACCGCGTGCACAAAACGGACGGGAGTATGATCGAGCTGACGAACCCGACAAACCTGCCGGATCCATCGGAAATTGACTATATGGAGGAGCCGGTGGTGGATGCGGAGATTATGGTTTCCGGGGATTATATCGGGCAGATTATGGATCTGTGCCAGGAGCGGCGGGGGCATTATGTGTCAATGGAATATATGGAGGAAAAGCGTGCGCTGATCAAATATGTATTACCGCTGAATGAAATTATTTATGATTTTTTTGACGCTCTGAAATCCCGCTCCAGGGGGTACGCTTCGTTCGACTACGAGCTCTCCGGATACGAACGCAGTGAATTGGTCAAGCTCGATATTTTGATCAACAAAGAGACGGTGGATGCGCTGTCGTTCATCGTGTTCAAGGAGACAGCGTACGACAGGGGCCGCAAGATGTGCGAAAAGCTGAAAAAGGAGATTCCAAGGCATCTGTTTGAGATTCCGATTCAGGCGGCGATCGGCTCAAAGGTAATCGCCCGGGAGACGGTCAAGGCCGTGCGAAAAGACGTGTTGGCGAAGTGTTATGGTGGGGATATTACGAGAAAAAAGAAGCTGTTGGAGAAGCAAAAGGAAGGCAAAAAACGGATGCGCAGTTTTGGGAGCGTAGAGATTCCGCAGGAAGCCTTTATGAGCGTGTTGAAACTGGATGAGTAGCGAAAAGGAGTGATAGGGCTATGATCTTGGCAGAGAAGGTTTTCATAGCGCAGGGCGCAAGGGTAATAGGCGATGTGGTGCTGAAAAAGGGCGCGAGCGTTTGGTACAATGCGGTAGTGCGCGGAGACCACGGCAGGATTACGATTGGAGAAAATTCCAACATCCAGGACAACTGCACGGTGCATACGGAGATCGGTCATGAACTGGAGATCGAGGCAGGAGTCACAGTGGGGCATGCCGCGATACTTCACGGCGAATTCATCGGGGAAAATTCGCTGATCGGTATGGGAGCGATTCTCTTGAACGGGACTTCGATCGGGAAAAATTGCATTGTCGGAGCAGGGGCTTTGGTGACACAGAATACGAAGGTGCCGGACGGCTCGTTGGTATTTGGCTCCCCGGCCAAGGTAATACGGCAATTGAGTGAGGAAGAGATTGCTTCAAATCGCCGGAATTGCGAAATGTATATGGAACTGGCCAGGGAAGCGTTGCTCGATGAGTGAGCACTTTGGGCTGAAAAAATAGAAAGGTTGTCGGATGGAGCTCTACATACACATTCATTTTTGCGTGAAAAAATGTGATTACTGTGATTTTTTGTCTGCGCCGTGGCCGACCGAGGTTCGGCGGGCGTATACGAAGGCTTTGTGCGCGGAAATTGCATTTTTTGGCGCGGTTTTGGAGTCTCCATTGCTCGAAACTATTTACATTGGCGGGGGTACTCCAACTTGGTTGGAAGCAGTGCTTTTGGACGAGATTATGCAGACGGTCTACAAGCATTTTTCTATCGCCGAAGACGCGGAAATTTCGATGGAATGCAATCCAGGGACCGTGTCACTGTCGGATTTTTCCTCCTATCGCCGGTGGGGTTTGAACCGTCTGTCGATCGGGCTGCAATCGGCGAATGATGAAGAGCTGCGTCTGCTGGGGAGGGCGTATACCTATTCCCGGTTTTTGAGCACCTATGAGAACGCAAGACGCAGCGGATTCTATAATATAAATATTGATATTATGACGGGATTGCCCCGGCAAACCGATGAAAAATTGCTTCGCACCTTGGAAAAGGTAATCAGCCTGCGTCCCGAGCACGTTTCGGCCTATGCTCTGACCATTGAAGAAGGAACGCCATTTTTTGACCGCTATCAATTGGATGAAAAGCGGCGGCAGGCAGGGATGCCTACGGCGGAATTGCCGGACGATGATGCGTCGTATTTCCTTTCGAAAATGACGGAAAATGTGCTGGCTGAGCATGGATATGAGCGTTATGAGATTTCCAATTTTGCAAAAGGCGGGCTGGTCTGTCGCCACAATATCGGTTACTGGAAGAGGGAACCGTAGTTGGGCGTTGGCTTGGGGGCGGCGTCGCTTTTGGGAAAGGTCCGTTATGCGAATGTGCGGGATATGGACTCTTATTTAGCGCACGCACTGGAATTGCAGGCGCAGCAGGAGGC
>JAFUXY010000188.1 GCA_017477005.1 Lachnospiraceae bacterium
CTAGCGAGACACCATTATCGGACGCGCGTGGATTCGCATCTATCCGTTTGTCCTTATAAAGAAGATTTGACTATTGTTGGGGGCTGGGGAGAAAGACAAGCCCAATTCGGATAGTCATTTTGACACACTCCTTGACATGTAGGGCGGGCTATTGGAAAAAGAAACGATTTCAAAAATCAAGGAACGATATAAAAATTGCGACGAAGGCGGTCTTTCCGCCTTCATTATGTCCTATCAGTCGGACGAAAGGGCGGGGGTTGCCGCAATGGTCGCCAAGGCCAAAAAGCAGCTTGATACCTATGCCAAAGAACGGGGAAGGTTGAAGGAGCTGCGGTTCTTTGAGGAAAAATACCAGGCAGACCATACGACGATCTGCGGGATCGATGAGGCGGGACGGGGACCTTTGGCCGGACCAGTCGTGGCAGGAGCCGTGGTGCTGCCCGTGGATGTCGAAATTCTCTGGGTCAACGATTCCAAAAAGCTGTCGGCGAAAAAAAGAGAGATCTTATACGAAGAGATCATGGAGAAGGCCGTGTCCGTCGGAGTGGGAATGGCCTCTCCAGCAGAAATCGATGAGGTCAATATCCTGCAGGCGACCTATCTGGCGATGCGGCGCGCGATCTGCGATCTGTCGGTTGTCCCAGATATGCTTCTAAATGATGCGGTGGTGATTCCACAGGTGGCGATTCAACAAGTCGGCATTGTGAAAGGGGATCAGAAAAGCGTTTCGATCGCAGCGGCCAGTATTATAGCAAAGGTCACGAGGGATCGGTTGATGGAGGACTACGATGAGGAATACCCTGGGTATGGATTCGCGGAGCACAAGGGGTATGGGACGGCGAAGCATTATGAGGCGCTGCAAAGGCTGGGGCCTTCCCCGATTCATCGGAGGACGTTTCTGTAGGCCGCATACGGCGGTGATGTGGATGGTTTTTGAGGAAATGGGATCCATATATAGTTCTACAATTTAGGGAGGATTTGATTTATGCAGATTGGCAACCTGTTGGCGCAATTCGTTGGCACGTCGCAGATGGACAAAAAGACAAAGGGATCTGCGAGCCCCAGGGTCGAGGCCAGAGCAGCGGATCGCGTGCCGCAGTCTGTTTCCAGGCTTTCGGCCGGGCAGATGTTTGAAGGAAATGTCTCTTCAATCAAAGGAGACAAGGTCACGCTGTCTCTGTCCAACGGGAGTTCCGTGGTGGCGCGTCTTTCGGAAAACGTCTCCTTGAGTGAGGGGGAGTCCGTATTTTTTGAAGTCAAGTCCAACGATGGCAATCTCATCAATATTCGCCCGATTTCGCTCGGGATGATGGACAATCCAACGATTTTGTCGGCGCTGTCCGCCGGAGGGTTTGCGCAAAACGAGCGAAACATCAGCATGGTGCATGCAATGATGCAGGAGCAGCTTCCGATTGATACGAAGAGTCTTGGAGAGATGGCCAAGCAGGTCGCCATGCATCCGAATACCGACGTGTCTACGCTTGTGACGATGCAAAAGGTCGGTCTGCCTTTGACCAATGAGATGATCGAACAATTTCAAAATTACAAGGAGAGCGAAGGAGCGATCCTAGACTCGATCACTGAACTGGTGGACGGACTGACGGAGGCCTTTGTGGGTGAGGAGGTTTCTTCGCAGGATGTCGCAGTCTTTGCCAAAAATTTAGTCGCAATTTTGACGACGGAGGAGGGCATCATGCCCCCGCTTTCCGACGCAGAAGGAAACCCTCTTTTGGATACGTCGGAGGCTGTTTTGGCGGATGCGGAAACGGCAGGAGAAGCTATTTTGACAGAGGGGCAGGAGGGAGCCGAAACTGCTGTCGGTTTAGAGGCAGAGGAGGTGTCGGTCTCCGGAAAGACAGAGGCCGCAGAGGTTCCTCAAAATGCCGCTACGACCCAGGCGGAGGGCACCTCGCAGAGTGCCGGAGGTGCAGCGACGGAGAGCGTTTCTCAAAACGCTGGGACTGCGGCAGAGGGGGCATCCCAAAGCACCGGAACAGTGGCCGCGGAGGGTACGGCTCAAAGCGCCGGGGGCGCAGCAGAGGGAGCCTCCCAAAGCGTCGGAAATCCTGTGGCGGAAGGTGCCTCCCCCAATACGGGAGCATCAGCGACGGAGGGGGCGGGTCAAGCCGCCGGGAGCGTGGCCGCAGAGGGGATATCTCAGAGTGCCGGAGCAGCGACAGCGGAAGGCACGTCTCAAAATGCTGGGAGCACGGCGGCGACGAATACGGAGGAAGCGGCAGTACCTTTGGAAAATGCCGGATCGGCAGTGGCAGGCACGGAGACTTCAGAGGCGGTCGATTCAAAGGTCGTTGTCGATTTGCCGGAGGGCGCTGCACCTTCTGCGGCTGCAGAAAACACAGCCGCGGAAAGCGAGACAGCTTTGCCGAATACGCTTGCAAGTGTGGCCGATGAGTCTGCCAGGCAGGAGTTGGGTGGACTCTTGAAGGAACTGGGGATGTCTTCGGAAAGTTTTTTCGATGAAAAGGGAAACCTGTTGCCGGAGACCTCGACTAAGGATTTGGCCGGAGCGATTGCGGAGCATTTGGCGAAGAATCCCCAGCTTCCCAAAGGAGATATGCTGCGTTTGCTTTCCTCTGATCCGTTCAAGCGCGTTGTCAAAGACGTAATGAGCGAGCGGTGGACTCTGTCGCCGGAAAGAGTGGCGGACAAGGAGTCGATCAAGGATCTGTACGCCAAGCTGTCGGTGGATATGGAGCGGTTGTCCCAGGCGGCGACCGAAGCGGCCAAAGGCCACAATCCGATCTCCCAGGCCGCCAATTCCATTCAG
Source organism: Lachnospiraceae bacterium (assembly GCA_017477005.1). Taxonomy (GTDB): domain Bacteria; phylum Bacillota; class Clostridia; order Lachnospirales; family Lachnospiraceae; genus RGIG4930. Next base: position 2,789 of record JAFUXY010000188.1, read on the forward strand.
AACAACGTGGATTTCATCAACCAGGTGAATCAGGCGTATACCTATATCCAATTGCCGCTGAAGCTGGCTGGCCAGCAGGCTACCGGGGAATTGTATGTTTATTCCAACAAAAAGCGGCGTCAGGCCGGGGAAAACGACGAGCTTTCCGCTTTTTTGCATTTTGATCTGACGCATCTTGGCTCGACGGATATTTCGGTCAAGATGAAAAACAAAAAAGTGTCGACCAATTTTTTCCTGGACAACGATGTCTCCTTTGATCTGATCCAAAAAAATCTGCCTGCACTGCAGGAAAAACTCGAAAAGCTCGGGTATTCAGTGACGCTGAAAGCGTCGAGAGGGGAGGAACCTGTCGATTTTGTCGAGGATTTCCTGAAGCAAAATGTGACGCCCACCGGAGATATCCGGCGGTATTCGTTTGATATGATGGCATAGGAGTAGGACAATGCCAGGTGAAGATAGTCAGAATTTCAATATTGAAGAAGACAAAAACTTGACAGCGGTAGCCCTGGCCTACGACCCCGGAGATGAAGCGCCGCGTATTTTGGCGACCGGAAAGGGGCATATCGCGCAGAAGATCATCGAAGAGGCAAAGGCAGCGGATGTGCCTTTCTACAAGGACAGCAAGCTGGCGGAGACCCTGTCCGCGCTTGAAATCGGAGACGCGATCCCGCCGGATTTGTACGAAGTGGTGGCGCAGATTCTCGTGTTTGTCGATGGGATGGACAAGGTGAAGCAGAAGCTCGATGAGGCCGGGTACAAGCCTCGATAGGGCAAGCAGGCTTTTCGCAGATGAAAAAATGATGTGCTGCAAGCGCTTGTCTCGTGATTGAAGTTACAAAAGAGCACAGCAGCGACAGGGAAAGGAAAGCTTGTATGCCCTACAACAACCGACAAAAGGGAGAGCTCTACGAGGCGAAGGCAGCGGAGTATCTGGTTCAAAAGGGGTATCGGATTTTGGAACGCAATTACAGAAGACGCGGGGGCGAGCTGGATATTGTGGCATTCAAAGACGGTCTTTTGGTGGTCTGTGAGGTGAAGTCAAGGACGGGATTCAATGGTGGGAGCTCTCTGGAAGCCGTGACATACCGCAAGCAGATGCAGATTTCAAAGATGACGGCGCATTATCTGCTCTCCCATGGCTTCGGGGGGCAGACGGCGGTTCGCTTTGATGTGATTGGCTTCGATGGGCAGGGTGGCTTGTCGCATATTGAAAACGCCTTTGAGTATTGTTATGACAGGTAATGCAAAACAGCCGAACAAAAAAACGACGCATTTGATCGACAGCGTGGAGAAAGGCTCTCCGGCCGACCGGGTCGGGATGCGTCCGGGCGATATTCTGTTGGCTCTAAACGGACAGCCTCTTCGCGATATCTTTGATTACTATTATTTATCGGACGACGAAGCGGTCACGCTTTCAGTGGAAAGAGGCGGGAAAACGCGATCCTTCTCGGTCAAGAAAAAGGCGGGCGAGGATCTGGGGCTGGGCTTTGAAAACGGGTTGTTGGACGATTACCGTTCCTGCCAAAACGGCTGTATTTTCTGCTTCATTGATCAAATGCCGCCGCATATGAGGGATACGCTGTATTTCAAGGACGACGACACGAGGCTGTCCTTTCTGCAGGGAAACTACGTGACACTGACCAATATGTCGGACGAGGATCTGGATCGGGTCATAGCGTATCGGATGGCGCCGATCAATATTTCGGTGCATGCGACGGAGCCTGACCTTCGCTGCAGGATGCTTCGGAACCGTTTTGCGGGCGACGTGTTGAAAAAAATGCGGCGGATCGCAGCGGCCAGGCTCACGATGAACGCGCAGATCGTGCTGTGCCGGGGGATCAACGACGGAGAGCATCTTTTGCGTACGATCCGGGACCTCTTTGGGCTGTATCCATATCTTCGCAGTCTGTCGGTGGTGCCGGTTGGCCTGACGAAATACCGGGAGGGGCTGTTTGAACTAGAGCCCTTCGATCGGGACAGCGCCTTGGAGGTGTTGGGGATCATCCATTGGATGCAGCGCGCCTGTATGAAAAAGCATAAGGTTCATTTTGTGCATGCATCGGATGAATGGTATCTGTTGGCCGGGAAGGGGCTGCCGCCGGAAGCGTACTATGACGGCTACCCTCAGTTGGAGAATGGAGTCGGCATGCTCCGGCTTTTGATCGAGGAATTCAAAGACGCGCTGCGTTCTGTGCGTGCACCGCTTTTTATGCGAAAACGCCGGGTGTCGATCGCTACGGGGCGGCTTGCGGCGCCATTTATCAAGCGGCTCTGTCAGATCGCGGAAAAGAGATATCCGCGGCTTCGCGTGGCGGTGTATCCGATACGGAACGATTTTTTCGGAAAGCAGATTACCGTTTCCGGCTTGATTACCGGAGAGGATCTGATCGCGCAGCTTCAGCACAAAAAGCTCGGGGAGGCGCTGTTGCTTCCGCAGAACATGTTTCGGGCGGGAGAAGAGGTATTTTTGGACGATGTGACGCTGGGTGAGGCGCAGGACGCTTTACATATTCCGATACATATTGTAAAATCGAGCGGTGAGGATTTGCTTCGCTCACTGTTGGGAATGGATAGAGAATGAGAAAAAGAGTTGTGGCCATTGTGGGCCGTCCCAATGTGGGAAAATCTACTTTGTTTAACGCATTAGCCAAGGAGCGGATCGCCATTGTAAAGGACGTACCCGGCGTGACGAGGGATCGGATCTATGCGGATGTTTCCTGGCTGAATGTCAACTTCACGTTGATCGACACCGGCGGCATTGAGCCGGATTCGAAGGATATTTTGCTGTCGCGGATGCGGGAGCAGGCCGAGATCGCTATCATGACGGCGGATGTGATCATATTCATGACTGACGCGAGAAGCGGACTGATGGATCAGGACGGCAAGGTGGCGGATATGCTGCGCCGCTCGCACAAGCCGGTGGTGCTAGTGGTCAACAAGGTCGATCATTTTGAAAAACAGATGGCCGATGTCTATGAGTTCTATCAGCTTGGCATCGGAACCCCCTTTCCAATTTCTTCGACCGGAAAGCTCGGACTCGGAGAAATGCTTGACGAAGTGATTTCGTATTTTCCGGAGGAAGCGGCTGGGGAAGAGGA
>JAFUXY010000189.1 GCA_017477005.1 Lachnospiraceae bacterium
CCCGGTGCCTAAATGCACATAGCGGCGAATCCCATCCTCTTCCCGGCGCACGATCAGCGCGATCTTGCAGTGGGTTTTCAGTCCCACCAGACCGTAGATTACATGACAGCCAGCCTGCTCGAGCCGCTTTGCCCAGACGATGTTGTGTTCCTCGTCAAACCGGGCTTTCAGCTCGACGAGCACGGTCACATGCTTTCCATTTTCCGCCGCCTTCGCCAAGGCTGCCACGATCGGCGAATGCCCGCTGACCCGGTACAGCGTTTGCTTGATCGCAAGCACGTCCGGATCCGTCGCGCCGGCACGGATAAAGTCTACGACCGGATCGAAGGATTCATAGGGATGGTGCATCAAAATATCGCCTTTTTTTATCTCGTCGAAGATGGAATCCTTTTTCGAAAACCGCTCCAATTGCGTCGGCACAAAAGGCTCCACCCGCAGATGATCGTAGCCCTCGAGCCCGGAAAATTTCATCGCAAAGGTCAGGTCCACCGGCCCATTGCAAAAATAGATCGCATCCGAAGAAACCTCTAAATTCTTTTCCAAAATTTCCAAAAGCCGCTCGTCTATTTTTTCCTCGACTTCGACCCGGATTACTTCGCCCCATTTGCGGCGTTTCAACTGCTTTTCAATTTCCTTCAACAAATCGGACGCATCGTCCTCATCGATCGGCAGATCCGCGTTTCGCATGATCCGATACGGATAGGCGCAGACAATATCATAATTTTTGAACAGCTTGTTCAAATTTTTCTCAATGATCTGCTCGAGCAGAATAAACGTATGCTCCATTCCCTCGGAATTTGGAATCTCCACGATCCGGTCAAGCACCGACGGCACCTCGACCGTGGCAAAATCGTATTTGGGTGCCCCTTCTTTCTTGCTCTTTAGGAGCTTGGATCCCTTTTTCTTGGAAAGCAGCGCCGCGATATTCAGCGACTTGTTCACCACCAACGGAAATGGACGGGACGCATCCACGGCCATCGGCGTCAAGACCGGGTAGATCTCCTCCTCGAAATAGCGATCCACAAAACGCTGTTGATTCTCGTCCAACTCTTCATACGAATTCAAAAGCAACAGTCCATCGTTTTTTAGGATTGGCATAATCGACCGGTTCCACGTAGAATACTGCTGCTTGCAAAACGCATGGGTCCGCTCGGAAATAGCCGCCAGCTGATCGAGCGGCGTCATCCCCGCCAAATCCGGTCGGCTGTAGTCTGCGTTCACCATGTCCTTCAAGGACGCCACCCGCACCATGAAAAACTCGTCGAGATTGGACGCCGTGATCGCCAAAAATTTCATTCGGTTCAAAACCGGAAGCTCCTTGTCCCTGGCTTCGTTCAAAATCCGCTGGTTGAACGCCAGCCATGAAAGCTCTCGGTTCTCGTAATACTCTGGTGCATCAAACTTCATAACCCATCTCCTTGCAAAGTCCTTTATCCATTATTACCACGAATCCTCTGCGTCCGCAGCACCGGACGAATCGCAAACACATCCTCAAATGCCGCCGCCCTCTCCGAAAAAATGCCCTGCTCCATCGCCAAAGAATCCTGCGTGTCGATCGTGACGGAAAGCTCGTCCCGGTCATTGTACCGGAAACGCAGCGCGTCAAAAGAGCTCATATGATTGAGATCCAGCGACGCCGCCAGGCTCATGATCGCTGCCAGTTTGACCACAGAAAAATACTCCTCCCGCGTCAGGCTGCCGGAGCATTCCTCATAGGATCCGGTTCCCTCCTTGAAGAAATAACAGATGAGCGCGATCATTTCTCGTTCCTTTTCCGACAGACCAAGGATCTCCGAAGAGGTAATGATCGTATAGGTGCATTTTGCTTCGTTGGCCAGGCTGATATATTTTCCACAGTCATGCAGGATCGCTGCCACCGACAGGAGCAGACGGCTCCGCTCGCTCAATCCGTGGCGTTTTCGAATTGCGTCAAACAACTGCTCCGAAAGGCGTTTTAGGGTTTCCAAATTCTGCGGATAGCGATTGTAGTGGGCTGCAATCGCCCACGAGGAGGAAAAAATATCCTCGTCAAAATCCCTTGGCACCGCCATCAGCCTTTTTTCATAGGCGTATTCACAGACCATCCCTTCATGCAAAGACAGGGACGGCACGTATATTTCATCGGCCGGAATCCGCGCGATCAAAGCCCTGTAAAGCAGCACAAAGGAAAGCCGGACATCGCCCACGTCCTCGCCAGTCACCTCATCCGACACGTAATATGTATTTTCCTTCATCGTTTTTTTCAGGATCTTCAGATATTCTTTTTTCGAAAAAA
>JAFUXY010000190.1 GCA_017477005.1 Lachnospiraceae bacterium
AAGACCAGAATGAACCTGTGCGAGTGGTCCACATACCGGTGCGGCACCTTTTCGAGCTGGAAATCATAACGTATCCACAGCGCAATATAGCTGATGAAGAGCATCGACAGCACATCCAAAAACGCTACCACCATCGCCTTCGAGGTACGGCTTTTGAATATCCGTCTTCTTGGACCCCTTGTTTTTCTCATTGAGCTTGCCGAATCTCCGTCAATACGTCGAGACGCTCCTCGAATTCCTCCACCGGCAGAGGACGGTCAAAATAATATCCCTGAATGAAAAAGCAGCCATTTTCCTTCAAAAGCAGCATCTGCTGTACCGTTTCCACGCCCTCCGCGATGCACTCGATGTCCAGCGCCAACGCCATCGAAACAATGGATCGCATCATGATCAGGCGCTTCTTGTCCTCCTCGTCCTCCGTACCCAGCGGCACGAAGCTGCGGTCGATCTTCACCATATCCCAGGGCAGCTCCAGCAGCAGATTCATCGAAGAATACCCAACGCCGAAGTCATCGATCGAGGTGCGGATCCCGGCCTCATGCAGCCGCTTGACAATATCCTTGAGCTCCACATAATCCACTTCTGTCGAAGTCTCCGTCAATTCGATTTCGATGTATTCGTGCGGCACACGATTCTTGTCCACGATCTGAACGATTTCCTCCACCAGATTCTTGTCCCCCAGATGCTCCCTTGAAAGGTTGATCGACACCCGCACGACCTCCCGGCCCTCGTCAAGCCACCGGCGGATATCGCGGCAGACATGGTCGATCATATAAAAGTCAAGCTCGACAATATCTCCGCTGTGTTCGTAAACAGGAATGAAACGGAATGGCAATATCATTTCCCCGTCGTGCATCCACCGGCACAGCGCCTCTGCGCCCTTCAACCGGTAATGCTTCGTCTCCACCTTGGGCTGATAAAAGACCATGAATTCCTCGTTGTCAACCGCGTCGCGGAACATGCTTTCGATCCGCTTCGCTTCGCTGATCTTCTTCAGGATCTCGTCGTCGCAGAATGCGTATAGATTGCTGTCCACATGCGACCTGGCCGCCCGCAGCGCCTCCTCCAAAATGCCCACCAATTCCTTGTATGTCCGGCATTTGTCTGTCAAAATGTAATACCCGGCGTGCGAGCTGATGCTGCGCCGCAGATTGCCATCCTGCGTCTCGACCTCGGTTCGTTTCAGGTAATTGATTACCTCATCGAGCTTTTCCTTTCGAAACAGCGCGGAAAACGTCGCGCCGTCCGCGCGTACCACGATGCCATCCGGCGCGATAATCTTTGAAAGCCCGTCCACATAGGCGCGCATCAGAGCCGTCCCCGACTCCAGACCGACCTGCGCGTTGATATTTCCCATTCCCCGAATATTGAAGCTCACCGCAACATAGGCCTCCGCCTCATGTTCGATGATCAGCTTGTCTAAAAAGTCTTCCATGTTCCTCTTTTTCATCCCTGTCAACATCTTTTCCATAATGCATCCTTTTCTCGCCACCGCGGTCTGTCACCCCCCCCCAAAAAGGAATCCTCCGTTTTCGGCGAGACAATCTGCCGTATGCCTGCGTTCTTCTACCCCTCTACCTGGGGCAAGGTGATCGTGAAGGTCGTACCTTCCCCGAGCTTGCTGTCAATCTCTATTGTCCCAAACATTGCGTTGACCGAATAGCCTACCGTCGCAAACCCCAGTGTCTCAAATTCATCGTTGAAATAATCCGACTTGCCGCGATTTTGCATGTATTGTTCAATCTCCTTTAATTTTTCCGGCTCTATCCCGACGCCGTAGTCAGCGATTTCAATGATCAGCATCGTCGCATAGCCCTGTTTTCTAACATGAATCCGCACTTCAATATCGGAGCCTTGCGTGAATCGGATGCTGTTTTCAATACATTTTCCAATAATACTGCCGACCATCGACGGATCCCCGGCCAGGAATTTCGGCACGTCTTCATCCACCGTATAGCGGATCGTATCGCCCTTCATCTCGGCGATCGCCTGCTGCTCGTTGATCCTGCGGGCGATCAGCCACCGCACATCATAGATGTTTTCATGAAGCGCGAAGTCCTCATTCTCCACATCCATATAATCAATTGCGTCGCCGAGCTCCGAGGCATGCCGAAACATATTGTCCGCCATCTGCTCAGACAAAGTCCGGGTTTTCACGTCGTCTTTTTCTACTCCGTCGTCCGCCACCTGAATCAAAAACTCCGTGAGCTGCTGCAGATCGTCATTGAGCCCCGCCGAATATTTCTTGAGCAATTCGGTACGAATCTTCGTAGACCGCTCGATCTGCCGTTTTTCCTCAAGCAAATGATACCGCTGAAAGGCGAGCTTCGACAGAATCCCCGCAATATCCGACAAAAACTGCGCCGAACGCTCGATCGTTTCCTTGTCCAGATGGTTCGTCCGCTTCGCCGCGTCGATGTATTCCTCCGGATCGATGTCGTATTCCTTGGCCTTCGCCCGAATTTCGTCCTCATTCACATCTTCGATCCGCACCTGTCCCCCGGTGAAGCTGCCTATGAAGCGATTGTTGAACATGATCGGCGCCGCATAATCCATCAGCCCCGCATGGCAGACATAGACCGACGGCTTGCCGGTACGCAGCGCCTCCAAAGCGCCCTTTCGGCCGCATTCCCGGCACATCTGACCACCCTTTTGGCTTTGCCTGGTCAGATCCATACAAAAATGCGTAAAATTGGTGCCCTTTGTCACCGGCACTCCATTGGCATCCGAAATCAGTGATGCCATACCCGTGAAGCGGGCGAATGCGTCCTGCACTTCCTGCAGGATTTCCTTGGGGATCATTTCTGATAATGATAATTGTTCCAAAACGCGTCCTTTCCTTATTCTATAGTGCCATCCATCCGTACTTCCCTCTGGATATCATGTACCGGAATCTGCGAAAACAGCGGCCTGGAATTGATATACTTCCTCAAAATATCCTCCGATATATCCGGCAGGGAATAATCGAAAAAGATCGATTCCAGATAATCCTGATACAAACTGATCTCGTTCAAGGCCACCCTTGCGCTGTCCGATTCGAAGAACTCGTACTTGCTGCCCAGGGTTCGTTTCACCTTCTCAGCACATTTTTGATCGGTTGTCGCAATATACACGGCCATCTTGGTCGGCGGCGTGATTTCCTTGGATTCCCAAAGCACATACTGCTTTTTCCCGCGAGCCTTCGCTTCGTAGAGTGCGTCGTCCGCCAGCCGATACAGCTGCTTGAAGCCCTTCCCGAGAGAATCTGTAATGATGCCAATACTTGCGGAAAACTGCCCGGCTTCTCCGACCCGCATAATATTCAGCTCATGCTGCACCGTATCACAATGCTCTCCGATCTTGCTGTTGGAATCGAGATCCGTGACCATGACCATGAACTCGTCTCCGCCGACCCGCCCGACAATATCTTTCACCCGGAAAGTGTCTTTGAGTATTTTCCCGCACCTCGCCAACACCTGATCGCCGACCAAATGCCCGTACTCGTCGTTGACATGTTTGAAATTGTCGAAGTCAATGATAATCAGCGCACAGCCCTCTCCCACCGGCCGTTTTTCCAAAAAAGCCTTGGACTTCTCTTCAAAGGAAACCTTGTTGTACAGACCGGTCAGCAGGTCGGTACTGCTCTTCTCCTCGAGGATGCGATTGTCCGTCACCCGGTCGGTCTGCATCCCCAGCACCACCCAATAGCAGAACAAGACCAACAGGTAGGCTCCAAGGCACAGCAGAATATCCGCATGCGCCAGATCCGGCTCCTTGAAGCAGGTGGTCAAAACCATATATTCGGCTGCCAGCGCCCCGTCAAACAAGGCCACGATCCAGAAGTAATCGACATAGAACGCGCTCAGCGCGACCAAAAACATCGGAAACAGTACGGTCAGGCCATCTCTGTGGCTCAAAATATCCGTCAGATCCATCATCGAATACAGCAGGAAATACAGCGCCAAAAGCTGCAGGCGAATCTTTTCCAACGAGATGGAGGCTTTCTTTTCCATCGACATCAGGCAGGCCATACAAACACAGATGGCGGCAGGAAACAAAAGGTACGGCGCGGATATATGCATAAACCCGATCAGCATGTAGAAAAAGCACACCAAAAATATATACAGGAACATCATGAATTTCATGATCTGCTTCATCATGCGGATGTTCATCTCGCCCAATTCTTCTAAATGTGTCGATATGAAATACGTCGTCTCGTTGAATCGCCCCCAAATATCACCCATCGGCTGTCTCCTTTGGCCGTCTTGTCTGTCTCCGGACTCTATTTCCGCTAAACAAAAATCCGTTGAACGCAAAAATACATAGTAGATAATAAAGGTTTATTACAAAATAGTCAAATGCGAACGCCCAAAATCTACAAAACATACAATAATTCCTATGAAACACACAATTTGTGAACCCCCCTTTTTTCACATCTTGACAAACTTGCCAACGCATCTTATAATGGAAATTGACTAATACTGTAGAGCTATACATTATTGATTCATGGTTTCCAGGGAAAGGAAGTGGTTTTATGACAGGGATATCCGGATTGAATCAGATTTATTACGGAGGACAGACCTCCTCAAGCATCGGCACCCTTCTCGGCTCGCTCGGCACACCGACCGGCGTGAATGCTATGTCCAGCGTTTTGACGGATTATAGGACGATCCAGACGGGCACGTACGGCCGACTTTTGAAAGCGTATTATGCGCAGGAAATGGATTCTTCCAAATCCTCTTCTTCCAAGAAGAGCAAAGACACGGATTCCATTTCTTCCAAGCTGAAGAGTTCGCTTTCCGACACCCGTTCGAAGATGGAAAGTTTGAATACCTCTGCGAGCAAGCTCTCAAACACCGGCGAAGATTCCGTATTCAACAAAAAAGAGATCAAGCAAGAGGACGGCACCACCAAGACCGACTACGACGTGGATGCGATCTATGGCGCTGTGTCGGGCTTCGTGTCCGATTACAACAAGGCGCTCTCCTCGGCGGCTTCTTCCTCTTATAAGTCTGTTTCCAACGGGGCCGACAGCATGACCTCGACGACCGATGTGCTATCCAATTCACTGAAAAAGATTGGGATTACTGCTGGCACAAACGGCAAGCTCGAGCTCGATGAAGCAAAATTCAAGAAATCCGATATGGCAAAGGTGAAGGACGTCTTCGGCGGCAGCACGGGCTATGCGTCGAACATCGCTTCGACCGCTTCCCGGATCGCTGGCACTTCGAGCAACAAACTCACGTCGCTTTCCTCGAAGTACAGCTACGGAAAATCCGGCAGCTACAACGCCGTGGATACATCGAGCCTGTTCAACAGCTATTTCTAAAGTAGCTTTGGACGATTATTGAGAACGAATCAAAACGATTTCAAGCAAAAACAAACCCGCAGGATTTTCATTCATTTGAAATCCTGCGGGTTTTTTCACCTGTACGGTTGCCATCCGAAATGCTCCAACCGCACAGGCGGAAGTCTTCTCACGGCCTCCCGATCATATCCCATGAATTGATCGTATATGAATAATCCGGGTCCCGGTTCACCCATAGGCAGCGCACCACCGCTTTTTTGCGCGTATCATAATGCACATCGTATCCGGCGATCATCTCCACATGGTTGATCCCACGGTAATGCCCGTTTCCGGTATTCGTCCGGAACATCAGATCTCCCGCCAGATAATTCAGCTTCGTCATATCCTTTTCTTTCCAGGTCGAAACGATCTTTCCCTGCCGCTCGAGGAACTGGCATTCCGCCCCCGCCACCGGCGCATACCCGCCATAGGGCACGCCAAAATTGATGCCCTCCGGCACATAGGCCCGCCATACCAGCGAGCTGCAGTCATAGAATCCCTGCTGCATCCGGCGAGTCAGGCTGTACGTCCCCTCTGCGATCTTTTTTCCTCTGTCGATCGCGTTGATCTTTGGCTGTGTCGTCACCGAAACCACGCAGCCGACCCGGAAGCCCTTCGCCTTCGATACGCCAGTAATGACTGCGTTCCCGATTTTTTTGGCTGTCACCCGTCCGTCCTGCGAAACCGCCGCCACAGCCTTGTTCGAGCTCGTCCACTTGAATTTCTGCGGCGCCGCATTCTGCATCGGAATCTTCTCGCTGTCATTCGGTGCCATCAGCATTGTGCCGTCCTTCACGCCGATTCCCTTCATCGACCAACGGAATTTCTTCACCACACCGGCATAATTCACCACCACCGTGCAGTCTCCCGGTACAGAGGTCAGCAGCCTGACCTGTCGATTGTTTCGGGAAATATAGGGCTCCATACCGCCCTCTTCTACCGAAAACTCCACCGGCGCCGTCGCTCCCGCGTTCACACCCTTGATCTGAAACGAGGTCTGCATCGGATACTTGTCATCCTGAGACGGCCCTGTCGTCGTGCGGCGTTTCGGCGAAATCGAAAAGTTTTTCGGATAATTCACCACATGAATAATATAATTCACTCCCTGGCCCTTCGCCCCGGCTTCCTTCACGGAAATAGTCGCCTGACCTTCCTTCTTCGCCTTGAAGCTCCCGTCCGATTTCAGGGAGATCGCCGTCCCCTTTTTCAAGGAAAAGGTCGCCTCCTCCTCCGAAACAAACTGTCCCGAGCGTCCATTATAGATCCAAACCACATCCTCCGCCCCAGGCAAAGGCACCTCTCCTCCATCATAATACAGATTGGCGGCCAGCGCCTCCCCGGCTCCGCCATACAGTCCGGTAAAGGCCAACGCCATTGCCAAAAAAAGCAACCGCAAAAAAACGTTTCTGTTCATAATCCCTCCCACGAAATCCTGATTATTACCGCTTCATCTTCTCCAGCTTCGCCAGCCTCTTCCGCAGATACACAGGATCATTGATCAAGTTCTGCAGCGCCGTCTCCCCGTCGATATAGACCGTCCGGGTCGTGCCGTCGTCCTCACTCTGGGTGAACGACCCCTTCATATGAATGCCGCTCGAAAACAGCCTCGCCGCAATCGTCAACGCATGCCGCTCCGCATCGGTATTGTTCGTGTCGATCTTGATGTCGCCGTCTTCGTTGGCCTTCAAGCCGTAGATGCCGCCGTCCGAACGCTGCACCTTGTGCCTCTCGCAGTACGCGCGCACCGTATCGTCAATAAACTCCGCCGTCCCCTTCGACACATTCTGCTTCGGAATCAAATAACCAGTACTATTCATCGTTCAAGCCTCCTCCACTCTCTCATAGGTGT
>JAFUXY010000191.1 GCA_017477005.1 Lachnospiraceae bacterium
AAAAGGAAAAAGACCACAAGATAATCGAAAAAATTCTCGAACAGGCGGTGCGTGAACGCGCTTCCGACGTATTCATCGTCGCCGGTATCCCCGTGTCCTTCCGCAAAAACGGGGTCATCCATATGGAGGGCGACAAAAAGCTGTTTCCGCCGCAGACCGAAGAGCTGCTGCGGGAGATCTACCGGCTGGCCGACCGGGATATCCGCATCCTGATCGACGGCGGCGACGACGATTTCTCGCTGGCGATTCCGGGCTTTTCCCGGTTCCGCGTCTGCGCCTACAAACAGCGTGGCGCCCTGTCCGCGGTTATGCGTATCATCAGCTTCGAGCTGCCGGATCCTTCCAAGCTCCACATCCCACAGGAAATCATTGACCTCGGCAATTTTTCCAACGGCATGGTGTTAGTGACCGGGCAGGCGGGCTCCGGAAAATCCACCACCCTCTCCTGTATTATCGAAGACATCAATGAAAAACGGGAGGCGCATATTATTACCCTTGAAGACCCGATTGAATATTTGCACCGGCACAAGCGGAGCATCGTGAGCCAGCGAGAGGTCATCGTGGACACCGAAAGCTACGTGGCCGCCCTGCGCGCCGCGCTCCGGCAGAGCCCGGACGTGATCCTGCTCGGCGAGATGCGGGATTTCGAGACGATTTCTGTCGCTATGACGGCGGCGGAGACCGGGCATCTGCTGCTCTCCACCCTGCATACGATCGGCGCCGCCAATACGATCAACCGCATCATCGACGTATTTCCGGCCAACCAACAGCATCAGATCGCAGTGCAGCTTTCCACGGTTCTCCATGCAGTGGTTTCGCAGCAGCTCGTGCCGACGCTCGACGGGGGCATCGTGCCGGTGTTTGAAATCATGACCGTGACGCCAGCCATCCGCAATATGATCCGGGACAACAAAATCTACCAGATCGATGGTATGATCTACTCAGGCACCGGCGGCGGCATGCGCTCGATGGACGACGGCCTCAAGGAGCTCTACCACGAAGGGCGTATCACCTACGAAACCGCCGTCACCTTCGCAATCAATCCAGACCGCATCCGCCGACTGGCAAATCGAAGATGATGAATGGCCCGTACGGGCCGCTATCGCAGACGATGTCTTGACGGGTTTGGCGCAATCAAAAAATCGGGTAGGAAAAGATTTGATAAATCCCTTCCTGCCCGATTTTTATTGTCCCAAGCTCGCTGTTCGTCTTTATACCGCCACGAACCGCCGCGTTGTCTCGTCGAGGCGCACCATGACCTTGGAGTTGTTGTCCATCGCGGAGGAAATTTCTCCGATCTCGGAAACCATATCCGTCGTATTCTGAGCCGAAGCGCCGATCGCGTCAGAGCTTTCGGAGACGGTGCTTGTGATCGCGGAGATCGCGTCCGCCATCTCGCCCATGATCGTGTCCAGATTTCCGGCCTTTTCAGTGAATTCCTCCAGCATCTCAGAGATCACATCCGCCGTATGCTCGTATTTCTCTCCGGTCTCCACAAATTCATCATAATCCGCTATGACCGTCATATTGATGAAATCAAGCACCTCCTGCGCGTTGGCGGACAGCGTGTGCACCGCCTCTGTCACCTCCGCCGAGATCGCCTGAATATTTCCGGCCGTCTCCCTGGTCTCGGACGCAAGCTCGCTGACCTCGGTAGCGACGACCGCAAATCCCTTGCCCGCCTCCCCAGCCCTGGCCGCCTCGATCGAAGCGTTGAGCGCCAGCAAATTCGTCTGGCTCGAAATGTCCATGATCACGTCCGTCAGCTCATTGATCTTCTCCACCTTTTCGCTGTCCTTCACTGACCGGGTCAGTACCTCGGACATCTGACGCATCTTGGCGTCGGTCTCGTCCTTCTTTTGACGGACAGAAACCTGAATCTCGTCTGCCTCGCAC
>JAFUXY010000192.1 GCA_017477005.1 Lachnospiraceae bacterium
AAATCTTTCTCTTCTGCGCAATATAAATCCGGACGGATTTGTTGACCCCCGGCGAAAGCTCGTCGCCGTTGTCTCTTGCAAAAGTTTTCGCGTCCACGACAATACCGTACTCGCCGTGCGGCACCTTCAGCGAACTGTCCCTCACCTCTCTGGCCTTTTCTCCAAAGATTGCGCGAAGCAGCCGTTCCTCCGGTGTCAGCTCCGTCTCGCCCTTCGGCGTCACCTTGCCGACTAGAATATCTCCGGCGCGCACCTCTGCGCCAATGCGGATCACGCCGTTTTCATCAAGATCCTTCAGCGCGTCCTCGCCGACACCCGGCACGTCGCGGGTAATCTCCTCCGCGCCGAGCTTGGTATCCCTGGCCTCCAACTCGTATTCTTCTATATGAACAGAGGTATACACATCGTCCTGCACCAGCCGCTCCGAAAGCAGAACTGCATCCTCATAATTGTACCCTTCCCAGGTCATGAAGCCGATCAGCGGATTTTTGCCAAGCGCCAGCTCGCCCTTGTCCGTGGACGGGCCGTCCGCCAAAATCTCCCCGACCTCGACGCGGTCGCCGCGGCTCACGATCGGCCGCTGATTATAGCAGTTGGACTGGTTGGAACGGGTGAATTTGGAAAGCGTATACTCATCCCGCAGACCCGTATCTGTCTTGACCACGATCCGATCCGCCTCGGCTCGCTCGACCACTCCGGCGTGCTCGCAGACAATACAGATCCCGGCATCTACCGCCGTCTTCGCCTCCATGCTCGTGCCTACCACCGGCGCCTCCGTCTTCAAAAGCGGCACAGCCTGACGCTGCATGTTCGATCCCATCAACGCGCGGTTCGCGTCGTCATTCTGCAAGAACGGGATCAACGCCGTCGCCACGGAAAACACCATCTTCGGCGACACGTCCATATATTCAAACATTCTGCGGTCATACTCCTGCGTCTCATCCCGGAAACGACCGGAAACCGAACGCCGCAAAAAATGCCCTTCTTCATCCAATCGCTCGTTCGCCTGAGCGACATGGTAATTGTCCTCTTCATCCGCCGTCATATAGACGACCTCGTTTGTCACCACTGGATTGTCGGGATCCGTCCGGTCAATCTTTCGATACGGAGCCTCGATAAACCCATATTCATTGATCCTGGCATAGCTCGCCAGCGAATTGATCAGACCAATGTTCGGACCTTCCGGAGTCTCAATCGGACACATCCGCCCATAATGCGAATAATGCACGTCTCGCACCTCGAATCCTGCCCTATCTCTCGACAGACCGCCCGGTCCCAATGCCGACAAACGCCGCTTGTGGGTCAACTCACCCAGCGGATTGTTCTGATCCATGAACTGCGACAGCTGCGAAGAACCGAAGAACTCCTTGACCGCCGCCGTCACAGGCTTGATATTGATCAACGACTGGGGCGAAACC
The DNA here is from genome assembly GCA_017477005.1 of Lachnospiraceae bacterium. Lineage (GTDB taxonomy): Bacteria > Bacillota > Clostridia > Lachnospirales > Lachnospiraceae > RGIG4930. The sequence goes on from JAFUXY010000192.1 coordinate 1,419, forward strand.
CCGTCTAAATCCTGCGTGCTCATCCGCTCCCGCACAACCTTGTCCAGACGCGACAAGCCAATGCGGTACTGATTCTGCAGAAGCTCTCCGA
>JAFUXY010000193.1 GCA_017477005.1 Lachnospiraceae bacterium
ACCACGCGGTGGCAGGGGATATGGTCGGGATCTGGGTTTTTGTGCAGCGCATTTCCAACGGCTCTGGCCATCTTCCGATCTCCTGCAAGCGCCGCTACCTGGGAGTAAGTGGCGACTTTTCCGCAGGGAATGCTTTTCACCGCTTCGTAGATACGCTTTGTCGGGCTATCTGATATCAATTCGTAGCTCTCTGCGATCATTTGCTGGATATCTTTGTCTGGAATACTCCCGTCTAGGATGATCGTATTCCAATGCGCCTTGTTTTGGTGGTAGCCGGGAAGCACCGAGTCGTACACATCCCTCCAAAAAAAGGCGTTTTCCGGTTCTACCTTCACGTTGAGATTTACAAAGCCGTCTTTCTCATAGGTCCATAGAAACGCCTTTTTGTTCAATTTGTATCGTACAAGCTGCCAATTCGGGTCATGAAACGGTGCGTCCAGGTAGGTATCCGGAAAAGACAGACCGAAGGCAAGAGCTTGTTCCCTATCTTTCATTGCAGAGCCTCTATCCGTTGACGCGTGTGTTGATGGACTCAAAATCGATGGCCAGGTCAGGGTAGATAACGGAGTGGATTGTATCATGGAAGGAATACTTGTCCAGTTGGAAATTTTCTTCATCCCAGTCGTAGACGATGATCGTCTCGTCCATAGGGTTGATGATCCAGTATTCCCTGACGCCTGCCGCATGGTATAGCTGAAGCTTGCGGATATAATCAGATTCTATATTGGAAGGGGACACGATCTCGATCACCCAATCCGGGCTTCCCTTTACCGTGCGTCCTTCCAGCTTTGATTTGTCGCATACCACGAATAGATCCGGTTGAACCACTGTGGTCGGATCGCTCTTGATTTCGATGTCAAGAGGAGAAATAAATGCTTTGCAGTTTCCTTTTTTTGAACGTAGATAGGAGTTTATCTCCATATATAGCTCACCAACAATGTCTTGATGCTGGATCGACGGGCTTGCCATTCCGTAGACACCTGCAAATTTTTCCAGTTCATCGGGGATATCGGGGGTAACACCGTACATCCGGTACACTACGCCGTCGATCACTTCGGCATATACGCCTTCCGGAAGCGCTTCGTATTCCTCCATCGTCATCGTAAGCGGAATTTTGGGTTGGTTGGTGTCTTTTTCGAGGTTGTCAAGTTTCATTGCATCCATAAATAGCCCTCCTTTTGAAGCGAAATACTAAGGTTTTAACCATTATAAGCGATAGAGAGAGACGTTGCAATAGGGTCACTGATTAAGAATTCTTAATGAAAATAAATTTTTTTTCAAAATTTTTCTACTGACCCCCTTTTTTTGAAAAGAGGGGACGTATTTATATGTGTAATCAACAATGAAACAAAAACAAGTAACAAAACCTATCAACAAAAAAGTTTATGCGCTATGGGAAAGACCGGGAGAGAGATTCCGGTCTTTTTCTATAGCTTTTTTTGTCTACCTATTGCAATTACTGCAAATTTTGTGATATTATGAAGAAAATTACATTTTGTGTTTTTAGAAACCGGAAAGGCAATGGGGATGGCGTTTCCGGGGTTGGTTTTGAAAGGAGAGTCATTGCATGAAAAGACGTATTTTTACCAAGATGCTTGCGGGAGTTCTGACAGCGAGCTTGGTGGGGACGATGGTGTTGCCGGTTTATGCGGCAGATGCGATCGAGGAGACCCAGGAAGAAGAAGTCGTTGCTGCCCAGGAGGTTGCTGTTTTGGACGAGGAGGCAGTCGTTGAAGAAGCATCTGACCTTGGGAGAGAAGAAGAGACGGACGTTGCGGAACCCGATTCGGAGGAAGAGTCTGTCGTTTCAGACACAGTGAATGGTGATTGGGACGACTGGGACGATGATGAAGATGACGAATGGGGTTTTAGCGATGATGAGGATGACTACTACTCTGATGAATATTTCAGTGGCGAAGATCCCATTGACTATTTTACAATGCTGAGTGATGAAAATGCGTTTGAATTTGATTCTGCGTATGGACCGTATTACAAAATTTCCTTGGGGTCAAAACGGATTTTGGGCTGCACGAGCACAGGGGAAGAACTGAAGTCATTGAAGAAAAATGGCAGCAAGATTACTATCAAGGTGTACAGCGAAGAGCTTCCCTATGATATGGTCTATACCTTCGATACGCAGTCGAGCCAACAGGCGCCTGGGGTGTTGGCGGATGGGAATGACGACGGAGATGACGAATGGGGAGAGGATTATTCGGATCCGTACGACATCTCGAGCGATTATTACTCCATTTCCATTTCGGGAGGAGACACGTTCAGTTATACGGGCGAGGAGATTTGCCCGGATATCGTGTTCGCAGACAGCGATGGCTATGAGTTGGATGAATCGCCGGATTACAGGCTCTACTATGAAGACAATATCTATCCCGGTTTGGGCAAGGTGATTGTCTATGGTGATGGGGATTATTATGGTACAAAGGAACTTACATTTTATATCACAGAATCCGACGATCCCTATCCGGAAGAGGAATTGGATATTGCAGATGCGGACGTTACGATCGATGACTCGGATTGCATCTATGATGGTACGGCCTTGGAGCCGGTGATTACGATTGAGTACAACGGTGAGACGTTGGAAGAGGGAGAGGATTATTACCTTGAATTCGACAACAACATCGAGCCTTCGGACGGCGAGGCCATTGTGTATATCACTGGAGCGGGACGGTTTGAGGGGTCTGAACGGGAAGAATACTTCTCGATCATAGACGAGAGGGAAGAACCTTCCTATGATATAGAGCTTTCGCCTGCTTCTATTGCGGTTGGCAGTTCTGCAAGGATTGTAGTTGTGGACGAGGATGGCGATGAAGTAGATGATCCCTCTGAAGATTTTGGTTCAATCTATTATTCCGTTTCCAATTCAAGCTATGCGCGCGTGGATCAAAGAAGGGGCACCGTGACGGGTTTGAAGGCCGGAACGATTGTGGTCTCTGTTTACACGGATGGAAATGATCAATACACGTCTTATTCTGCGGAAACAAGGCTCACGATTAGGAGTCAAACTCTTGCGAAGCCTACGAATGTGTCAGCGAAAGTGGCCAACAAGGGCGTTGCGGTTTCTTGGAAGAAGGTTTCCGGGGCGAGTGGGTATTATATCTATCGCAATAGCGGCAAGAAGGCTGTCGCTACCGTCAAGGGAGGATCCAAGACTTCGTGGACGGATACTTCCGCGACAAAGGAAAACACCAGTTATTCTTATACCGTGGCTGCCTATTCTGGAAAGGTGGTGAGCGCAAAGTCCGCAACAGCGACTTGCACAGTACCGATGAAAGCTCCGTCGGGCTTGAAGCTTGCCAACAAGAAGAAAGGCACAGTGACGGCGACTTGGTCAAAGAAGTCTGGTATCGGTGGTTTTGAGGTTCAGTATGGGTACAATAGCAGTTTCAAGAAAGGCAAGACTTTTACGGTTGGTACGGCAAATTCAACGAGTATTTCCGGATTCAAGAAAAAGCAGACCTGTTTTGTGAGAGTGCGTGCCTACAAGAAATCCGGTCGGAAAACGACCTATTCGAATTGGAGCAGCACATCGAAGATTACGATCAAAAAGTAATAGACCTCTATAGGATAAAAACTCTCCCCCGGCAGCTTTGGGGTTGCCGGGGGAGTTTTTGTGAGTGAATCGATGCGACGGATTCGCGACCAAGTAAGGCGCGTTCTGTTGCAGATTGGTTTTACGAAGCCGCCTGTCCTGCCAGCTTTTTTACTTCTTCAAGCGTAAGACCGGTTGCCTCGGCAATTTGTTCATGGGTATCATTACCCATTCTTATGAGATTTTTTGCAATATTGATGGATACCTCCTTTGCAGTTTCTTTTAATGCTTTGTCCATAATCGTGCACATAGTGTCCCTCCCTTCGTCAGTTTCTTTCAGATAACGAGTCCGTTCTGCTGTGCAAAGATTCATGCGATTCGCTCCAGTTCTCTACTTCAAGATTGTACCGCCGTCCTTGCGTTTCGCCGCCATAGACATCCAACACAAGATACCGACAGGCACGCCACATAATTTGTAATCTTCTTATACCGAAACAACACAATCTTCATGATAATATGGAATAAGATTATCATGCGTTAAAAACTTCATACCCTCTGTCTTTGCTTGAGCTAATAATAATCGGTCAAAAGGATCACGGTGAACAGATGGAGCATTGTCTCTGTCATATTTCTACAATTCTGTAGCGAATGCATGTCTTGGATCCATTTCAAGAGGGATGTATCCGGACTGCAAACACAGCT
>JAFUXY010000194.1 GCA_017477005.1 Lachnospiraceae bacterium
AGGCAAGGTTTTTCTCGCAGCAAAGTACGAGATCATATCCCTCTTTGGCCAAGGCTCGCGCAATACCGGCGCCAATGCCCCTCGAGGCACCGGTAATCAATGCGATCGGTGGAGGGATAGTAGGTTTTTGTTTGTGGGAATCAAAGTTTTTCATAATCCAGTAGCTTCCTAGAAAGGGCAATTTTCTCCGGTGATGGATCCGAATTTCGGAACACAACCTGTCCGGCAGGATGGGCTTCGTCCCGGAGCAGCCCTGCCTCCGACAGCCGCCGCTTCAATTCTCTGGCCGTTCCCAAGCTTCCGTCCAGAATATCCACGTCCTCGCCGAGCACGTTTCGGATGCGATGTGTCACAAACGGATAATGCGTGCAGCCCAAAACCACAGCATCAAGCGAAGTACAAGGAAACTTTTTATTTGATATATTATTTTTTGCAGACTGAGAGCTGTCTAGTTTAATTATAAATTCTTTTAACAAATCTTTTAGAAATGCTTCCACCTCATCCGAGTCTGCTTGACCGGATTCAACGTATTCCATCAGTCCGGGACAGGCCATCGGGATAATCTTGGCCTTGTCCTTGAAGCGAGAAAGCAGGAGATGGAATTTCTCTTCTCGGATCGTCATCGGCGTCGCCATTACCAAAATCCGTCCTCCCGGGTGCCGTTCGACTGCGGGCTTCAAAGCCGGTTCAATGCCCACAATTGGCAGATCAGGATAATGGAGGCGCAGATCCCGGACTGCGGCCGAGGTAGCGGTATTGCACGCGATCGCTACGGCCTTTGCGCCTTCCTCGAGGAAAGCAGCGACTGCCCGAAAGACAAGCTCCCGGACTTCTTCTGTTGTTTTTGTGCCGTAGGGAGCGTTGGCGGAGTCCCCGAAAAAGAGAAAATCTTCCGCTGGCATGAGCTTGACCATTTTCTGAAGTACACTGATGCCACCAACACCAGAATCCATTACAGCTATAAAATCTTTATTTAACATACAACTGAACATTAGGAGCCATAAATAAATAACGTTTACAAGATTCGTACGGAGATTGTAAGGGTTATTTATTTACGGATCCTTGCTATTATCTTTATTTAAGAATACCCCGGGATGCAGTACCTCCCGGGGTATTGGTTGCACTATTGAAATCTTTCGAGACTTCTCACGATTGTTCCATTGGACGAACGGTCGCCGTTTCTCATGAAAGAATCGGCTTGCAGGCCTCGGCCAGCTTGTCCTTCTTCGCCTGTGCTTCGGCGAGATCCTTGCCCTTTGTTGTGAAGTAGGTCTTGATCTTCGGCTCCGTACCGGACGGGCGAACGATGGTCGTGGAACCATCCTCCAAACCGTAGATCAGCACATTTGCCTTGGGCAATCCGGTCTCCTCCGGTTTGTTGTAGTCCGTCACCTTCGTCACAGGGATGCCTGCGAAATCCTTGGGCGGATTCTCGCGCAGATTTGCCATAATACCAGCCATCTTGTCCATGCCGGAAAGCCCCGGGAACTCAAAGGATTCCACCACGTTCAGATAACGTCCATACTGCTCGTAGATCTCTTCCAATCTTTGCTTGATCGAGGAACCAATGCTGCGGTAATACGCAGCCATTTCGCAGATCAGCATGGAGCCAATCACCGCGTCTTTGTCGCGTACATAGGGTCCCGCCAGATATCCGTAGCTCTCTTCAAAGCCGAAGATGAAGCGGTCTACCTCTCCGGCGGCTTCGAGCTGCGCAATCTGGTCGCCGATCCACTTGAACCCTGTCAGCACATGGCGAAGCTCTACGCCATAATGCTCTGCAACCGCATCCGCCAAAGGGGTGGATACGAGGGACATCACAGCGACCGGATTCTCAGGCATCGTGCCCTTCTCAATACGTCCGGCACAAATGTAATCAAGCAGCAGGACGCCCATCTCATTGCCGGATACCAGTTCGTAGCTTCCATCCGGACACTTCATGGCGATACCCACGCGGTCGGCGTCGGGATCGGTCGCCAGCATCAGATCGGCGCCGGTTTCCTTTGCCAATTCCAGACCATATTTCAACGCCTCGAAAATTTCCGGATTCGGGTACGGGCAGGTCGTGAAGTAGCCGCTCGGATACTCCTGCTCCGGTACAATGGTAATATCTGTAATACCCATATCGCCCAATACCTTCGTCACAGGTACCAGTCCCGTGCCGTTCAGCGGCGAATACACCAATTTCAGTCCGGAGGTCTTTGCCAAGCCCGGACGTACCTGTCTGGCTTCGATCGCCTCGTAGAAGGCCTTCTTGCAGTCGTCTCCAACAAAGCGGATCAAGCCTTGCTCAACACCCTCTGCGAAGGACATCCGCTTTGCGCCGGTCAGTACGTCGGTCTTTTGGATCTCGTCATAAACGATCGCAGCCGCGTCGTCCGTCATCTGGCAGCCGTCCGGCCCATAAGCCTTGTATCCGTTGTACTTGGCGGGATTGTGGCTCGCCGTCACCATGATACCGGCGTTGCATTTATAATAGCGGGTCGCGAAAGAAAGCGCCGGAACCGGCATCAATGCGTCATAGATGCGAACCTTGATGCCATTGGCCGCCAATACGCCTGCCGCTTCCTTGGAAAAAATATCGCTCTTCAAACGACTGTCATACGCGATGGCTACGGTCTGGTTGCCCCCCTGCGTCAAGACCCAATTTGCCAGCCCCTGCGTCGCCTGACGAACCACCCAGACGTTCATGCGGTTTGTGCCTGCGCCCAAGGTGCCGCGAAGTCCTGCCGTCCCGAACTGCAGCGATACAGCGAAACGGTCTTTGATCTCGTCGTCGTTGTCCTTCGCCTTCAACAGCTCCGGCAGCAGATCCGGATCTTCCAAATCGGCGTTCAACCAGCGTTCGTACTCCTCTTTATACATAATTCCTCCTCCTTTGTAGATGACAAACTGCCAAAAAACACCTGCGTCTTTTCAGACAGTTCCTTCGAAAATACCATCTCTTGTATCTTATCACAACTGTATTTTTGCTACAAGGGATTTTTTGTCGGATGCGTAACTGTTCAGTCACCTTATTCGGATGCTCATATGTATTCGGGTGCTTGACATAATTCTTCAATGGGATAAAATACAAATGAACAAAATAAACAAAAATGAACAAGAATGAACAAAATAAACAAAAAGAAACACAATAAAAAAGGACAGGGATCGTATGCTGGATATATATTTTGAGCCTTCATTTGGAAACAGACCGCATAGTTTGGTGGGTAGGGACTCCGTTATCAATGAATTTGAGGCCGCGCTGAACAGCAGGCCGGGCAGCCGTGACGGGGCAAACTTGAATTTCGGCAATGACAACCCGTTTGAGCCGATGTCTAAAAACCAGATTCTTGATGAGTTGGCTGAGTCTAGACAACAAGCCAGGGAGGGAAATTACCGTGACTTTGACGAGGCGTTGGATGAAATAGAGGCGAAGTATGGCTTATAAGGTGGTAATCTTGCCGAAAACACAGATGCGTTTAGAACGCTACATCGCCTATACGAAGGATGTATTGAAGAATCCGACTGCTGCGAAGAACATTGCTATGGATGCTAGGAATACAAAAAAGAGGTTGGCAACGATTGCTCCAACCCTTGCACTTTGTACAGATGAAGAATTGGCTTCACTTGGGTATCGGACGATTCATTTCCTTTTTCACGTCTTCTAAAAGAAAAATTTATTTTCCCTCAAATTCTGTTTGCAATTTCCGAATAAAGGTAGTATAGTACTATCGTTACCTATGCGGCGGACACTGTTTGTGTTGGCACGAGGCTGGGGATCCCGGGAGTTTTGACCGGTTCTTTGGGATTGCGTGGTTCGAAGGCTTTGTGAGGGATGCGGGTGTTTGCGGCGGAAGGCGAGACGAAACATTTCGATGCGTGGCTATATCCTTTTTGACCGGAGGATGTTCGGATGCGGA
>JAFUXY010000195.1 GCA_017477005.1 Lachnospiraceae bacterium
GGCACGCGGAACATAATCACACGCTCCGGCTCCACCAGACGCTCAATCACGCCCATTTCCTCGAGCTTGGGATTGGCTTCCACGACCGGCTCCAGCGATTCCAAAACCTCTTGCACGGCCTGCAGAAATTCCTTCTGCTCGCCGTTGCGCTGTTCAAGTCCTTCAAAAATTCCTTTCAAGTAACTATTCTTGATCGCCATCTTCGTCCTCCCTTCAGACTTCCAAGAAAAAACAATGAAAGATTATACACCTTTCGCTCTATCCTTGCAAGCTGTAATGGTCGAATTTCACACTTTCTACACATTTATCTCGGCCTTCAGCCCCAGCGCCTCCTGATTGGCCGAAAGCATCGGCCGCACGACTTCCTCCAGATATTCCTTCACCTGAGAGGGCGCACGTCCCACATAGAGCTTTGGATCCATTGCCTCATACAACGCCTCTTTCCCGATCGGAAACGCCTCATCCTCAGCAATCCGCTCGATCAGATCATTCCTTTCTCCGTTCACCTTCACATGTTTTCCAGCCTCCATCGAAAGCTGCCGTATTTTTTCATGCAGCTCTTGCCGGTCTCCTCCCTGCTTGACCGCATCCATCAGTATATTCTCCGTCGCCATGAACGGCAGCTCCTCCATCAGATGCTTTTCAATTACCTTGGGATACACCACCAATCCATCGACCACGTTCAAGCAGAGATCAAGCACTCCGTCTGTCGCCAAAAATCCCTCCGCAATGGATAGCCGCTTGTTGGCGGAATCGTCAAGAGTCCGCTCAAACCACTGTGTCGCAGACGTGATCGCAGGATTCAATGCATCTATAATAATGTACCTCGAAAGCGACGCAATCCGCTCGCTGCGCATAGGATTCCGCTTGTATGCCATCGCCGAAGACCCGATCTGCCCTTTCTCAAACGGCTCTTCCACCTCCTTCAAATGTTGAAGCAGCCGGATATCGCCGCTCATCTTGTACGCGCTGGCCGCAATCCCTGCAAGCACATTCGCCACCCTTGTATCGAGCTTCCTCGAATACGTCTGCCCCGACACCGGATAGCAGCCGCCAAAGCCAAGCTTTTTCGCAATGATAGGATCGATTTGTTTAACCTTCTCTTCATTTCCGTCAAAAAGTTCCAAAAAACTGGCCTGTGTACCTGTTGTACCCTTAGAACCCAACAACTTGATGCCGGAAAGAATGTACTCCAGATCCTCCAGATCCATCAAAAACTCCTGAATCCACAGCGTAGCGCGCTTCCCCACCGTAGTCGGCTGCGCCGGCTGAAAATGGGTAAAGGCCAGCGTCGGCAGCTCCTTGTACTCATCGGCAAAATCCGAAAGCTTTGCGATCACATTGATCAGTTTTTTGCGAAGAAGCTGCAGTCCCTCTCGCATGATAATAATGTCGGTGTTGTCCCCGACATAGCAGGAGGTCGCTCCCAGATGGATGATCCCGGCCGCTTTCGGGCACTGCTTCCCAAATGCGTAGACATGACTCATCACATCATGGCGGACTTCTTTCTCCCGCTCCCTCGCCACCTCATAATTGATATCCGTCCGATGCGCCTTCATCTCCTCGATCATCTCATCGTCAATCACCGGCTTTCCATCCCTCGAAAGCCCCAACTCCTGCTCCGTCTCCGCCAACGCGATCCAAAGCTCCCTCCAAGTGGAAAACTTCTTGTCCTGTGAAAAAATGTACTGCATCTCCTTGCTGGCATAGCGCCCGGACAGAGGGCTTTCGTATCTGTCTGTACTCATAGATTTCCTTTCTTATTAAATCATTGTATAATATATTGCCGAAATATATAGGAAACGAATTTATTCGTTTCCTTTTGCGCCGAATTCGAAATCGGCGAATGCCGATTTTATCTACCTTTCGAATTCGTGTGCATGGTTTTATTAGGCAATTTCAAAATACGTTTACTATAATTCCCATGGATCGTTCTGTATTTCCTGAAGCAGCTGTTCCTAATGCTCATAAATCCCGCGGATATCTTCTTCGGGCGGCTCGTAGGGGTAGGTCCCGGTAAAGCAGCCCTTGCAGATTCCTTTACCCCGCACCAACTCGTGAAGACGACTTTCCTTCAAGTAGGCCAAGCTGTCTGCCCCGATGATCTGGCGGATTTCTTCCACGCTGCGGTTGTAGGCGATCAACTGCTCCCGCACCGGAATATCCGTCCCAAAATAACAAGGCCACAAAAACGGCGGCGACGATATCCGCACATGCACCTCTACCGCGCCCGCTTCTTTCAACATTGCTACGATCCGATCCGAAGTCGTGCCGCGGACAATCGAATCATCGATCATAATGATCCGCTTCCCATACACCGCATCCCTGAGTACATTGAGCTTGATCTGCACGGATGATTCGCGGTTCTTCTGTTTGGGTTTAATAAACGTCCTGCCCACATAGGTGTTTTTGACAAAGGCGGTACCGTAGGGAATCCCCGACGCTCTCGCATAACCGAGCGCAGCCGTATTGCCGGATTCGGGTACGCCTACCACA
>JAFUXY010000196.1 GCA_017477005.1 Lachnospiraceae bacterium
CCACCGGCGCCGCGCCCGTACCGGTGCCGCCGCCCATACCACAGGTCACAAAGACCATATCCGCTCCTTTGACCGCGGAAGTGAGCTCTTCGATACTCTCTTCGGCCGCCTTTTGACCGATCTCAGGCTGTCCTCCGGCCCCCAGCCCCTTTGTCAGCTTTTCGCCGATTTGGATCAATGTCGGCGCGCTGCAAAGATTCAACGCCTGCTTGTCTGTATTCACACCGATAAATTCCACACCGGCTATATTTTCTTCAATCATGCGGTTGATGGCGTTGTTTCCACCGCCTCCCACTCCGATCACCCGTATATTCGCCGCGGCATCTGTTTCATTTGACAATATTTCTAACAAGAGCTTTCTCCTCCTTTATACAGGTCCGTACGCCGGACAATCATCTCGTCCAAAAAAATCTCTCTTTATGATAAAGGTTTTACCTCCAATTATCAACCCATTTTTTAGAAAAATTCTTTTCGGTATTTCCGCTATTCGATTTTCCAAAGACTCCGTCCTCCGAAAATCCATTACCCCTTCTTCGAGGCCTTCTCGAATACGATATCCGTATTTTCCTCGCTCCACTCTTCCAGATGCAAAGTACCCTTCATTCCCTTCAATTTGGGCAAAATATAATGAAGCCTCCGCACCTTTTCCGTGACGGCGGTTCTGGTTCCCAGATTGACAAGCACCTTTTTGACCTTGAAGGTAATTATTCCGTCCTGGGAAAAACGAATTTTTTTTACTTTTAATTTTTCCCTTTGAATTTCATTTTGTATTGCTAAAATCGTTTTTGTATCGCTTTCCTCCAAAGGAAGGGGCTCTCCGGCCTTCGCGTTTTTCACTGTCAGCCCGTTCACGAAGAAAGTACCCTTGATATGCCGTTCGGAAACCTCTAATACTGTGCCGTCTGCGCTGTAATACACAAACCGGTCTCCTTTGTCATTTTTGAGATACCCATAGAGTTCTTTTTCCTTCACCGAAATCATGACCGTATTCAGATTTTTCATAGAAACCGTGTAGTGATCCACGAAGGGGATCGTGGCATGCTTCATAAAAACATTTCGCACTGTCGCATACACTGCGTTGGTGTCGTACTTGTCGCTCAAAGCGGCCTCTACGATCTCTTCTTCCCCGGCCAATTTATTCCCCTTCACCTTCACCTCCTTGGTCTGGCAGAAATTGACGATGAAGGCGGCAGAAAGGGAGCCTATTAGTATTAAAATTAAAATAATTTTTAAGAATAAAAACCGCGGTCGGCGTTTCCTCATCCGACGCTCCACCATATCCCTATCACTCCAATCGTATTCCTCTCGAAACCGCCATCGCAATACCCATTTCAAATAGCAAAAACACCACGGAGGTGCCGCCGTAGCTGATGAACGGCAGCGTCACACCGGTATTCGGCAATGTGTTTGTGACAACGGCAATATTCAAAAACACCTGCAGCGAAATATGGATCATGATACCGATCACCAAAAACGATCCGAACATATCTCTGGCGTTGCAGGCGATCACCATGAACCGCCACAGCATCAACAGATACATCAGAATCACGCAGATCGCACCAAAAACGCCCAGCTCCTCGCAGACAATCGAAAAGATCATATCATTCTGCGCCTCGGGCACATAGCCAAGCTTTTGCATGCTCTCGCCCAGCCCTTTGCCGAACAGCCCGCCGGAGCCGATCGCATACAGCCCTTGAAGGGTCTGGAAACCTTTTTCATGTTTTTCGGGATGAAACCAGACGTCGATTCGGTCGCTGCGGTATCCCTGAAGAGAGATGAACAACACGCAGCCAGCAATCCCCATCGCGCCGATCACGAAAAAGGCGCGGATATCCGGTGAAGCGACAAACAAAATCCCAAACGCAATGCCCGCGATGATCACCGCCGTACTCAGGTTGTTGTACGCCACCGGGATGATCATAGGAATCATGAAGCAAAAGGCCCGCACCACATTGTGCCAGTCCCGCAGGCTCCTAGCGGACTGCGAAACCAGGGCCGCCAAATAGATGATCACGGAGAACTTGGCAAATTCCGAAGGCTGGAATGAAATCGGTCCGAAGTAGATCCAACGTGCCGCATCCCCCTGCGAGGCTCCGACAAAGATAACCGCTACGCAGAGCACGAACGCAGTTCCATAGAAGAGATTGGCAAATACTTTGAGCCAGCGATAACCGACCACGTTCAAAAAAACGATCCCTGCCACGCCCAGAACCGCGGCAAACACCTGCTTCTTGAAATAATGAAGCGAATCATCGTACTTCACGGTCGCCATATAAGCGCTCGTGCTATACAGCATGACCAACCCAAACGCAAACAGAAGCGTGACGATCACCAAAAGCCCATAATCAAAATACGGGATTGAGCTGATCGCCGGTCTCCGCCGGATCGTCATGGTTTTCATATTGGGATTGTTCTGCAGCGCCGCAGGATTTCTCTGTCTGCGCGTGCCCACTCCAACCGCCGCGCCCTGTGCCCTTTTGTTTGTCACTACCGTCATAAGCCCCTCGCATACTCCGCAAACAAGCGCCCGCGTTCTTCATAATTTGAAA
>JAFUXY010000197.1 GCA_017477005.1 Lachnospiraceae bacterium
CTGGCGGATCACCGGGAGGGGGCAAAGGACAGTCGGATTTTTGGCCCGATCGCGGAGAGTCAGATTCATGGAAAGGTTGTTACAGCCATTCGAAACAGTGGTTTTTGAGGTGAGATGGCTGTGATTTCATAAAAACCAATCAAATTTTACCAAGAGAAAAGGAGGTCTCAAATGAAGAAACGTTTATTTAGTGCAGTGATGGCGCTGTCCCTGGCGGCAGGTGCCATTGTGTCAACGGCTGTGTGGCCGGTGAGGGAAGTGGAAGCTGGTACTGCCGCCCTCCCTGATGTTGAAACATTTGCCAATGCAGAGGCGGGAGTCAATGATTTGTCATTTGAGCAGGAAATTCGGGTGGATAATGTGACATCGGGAAATATCGGGAATACAGGTATATATATTCCTTCGCTTTCCTATACTTATCATATGTATCCAGTCACTGCTTCCAATTTGCTTCCTACACCAAGCAGTTTCTATGCAAAGGAACAGAGCGATTTCCCGGAAAGCAAAAACCCAGATAAGCCCTATGAACATTGGGTTACAATTACAGGGGTAGGCAGAGGGCAAAAGTCAGATAGTGATGGAAGATATGTGGCAAAAATCAACCCGGAGTATTTACTCGAGAACGCAGGCGCAACCACTTTCACAAAAACAGACGTTATTTTGCGATATCAACTTACGATAGGAGATATTCGTATAGAGGGCGATGACCCAAATGCTCCCGAAACGAATAGTGTCAGTTTGATGCAAAATACGTCAGGAATAGCAGAAATTACCGCGAATGATGTGAGCAGCGCAGAGGGGAACTTGAAATACGCAGTTTATTGCGATATGTACATCAATGATGAAGGACATATAGGTCAGGTTATGTTTTGGAATATAGATGGGTCGACAAAGATAAGTGGCTTTTCGGATACAGAAACGAATGGGGGCGTCACGGCTACCGATTCTACAACAGCCAGCAATGATGTGCCAGGGATAGTGGATTATAAGGTGTATGATGCGGAAGTGTCTACGGACTATACAGGTTCGGCCATTACTGCAGATGATTTTGAGTACCATGTGACATTTTATCATTTGCCTTGGTGGTTGTCGTCCAATGTGGCTAATAATGCTAATCCGTCGGCACTCGTTGAACAATCACAGATTGGGATAAACAAAAATAATTATGCCTGGAGCATAGACACTGGCGTTGTTCATTCAGATGATTATATGATGACCTTAAAAGGAAAGCTTGATCACGGTGATCAAATATTCTTTAGAGGGATTCCTCTTGTCGGGGGACAAGGACTGACAGATCCACCTAGATTCCATACGAATGTAACATTTACAAATATAAATGGAAAAAATCAGAGTAATAATGAATCCGAGATTTTAAAAATGGTGAAACGCTCATTTATAGGTGAGGGTACCCGTATAACGTCTGATATAAAAACGTGGCTTGATTTTGAAAAGGCATCTATTCGAAGTTTATACGAAAATTTGAATGTAGTCGCAAGTGGTAATATTTTTGATATGAGTAGTATTTCGGTATTTACAACAATGAGAGCCGCGTCCTCCACCGACAGCTCCAACTGCCAGCGTATCGTCATGTTCGATCCGACCGATTCCATTATCGTAGGCGTGGTGACGAACTTCCTGCCGGGCGTGTTGATGATTGTGCTGGCTCTTGGCGGTGCAATTGCGTTTGGTTTGTCCAGAAGGAAGGATGATTTTTAAGAATGTGTAGAATGTGTAGAATGGTTCCGTTGAAAATGCGTTCTAAAGGAGAAATATAGAACATGTATTCTAGGGCGGCGACGGCCGCAAGAGGCGGAAACAAAATATTGGACTTTATTACAGGAACAGCGATGCTTTTGCTGTTCCTGTATGGTCTCTATATGGTTTGGTACAACATACAGGTGTACCGCGAGGGCTTTCTCGGCGACGATCTCTTGAAGTTCAAGCCCACGCCGGAGGCAGATCGCTACCTTTCGCTCGAAGAGCTGGCGGCGATCAATCCGGATGTGATTGGTTGGGTCACCTTGGACGATACGAATATCGATTTTCCAATCGTGCAGGGCA
>JAFUXY010000198.1 GCA_017477005.1 Lachnospiraceae bacterium
AGAAGACGACGCTATCACGAACAAATATGGCGGCACGGGATTGGGGCTTGCGATCACCAAAAACATCGTTGATATTATGAATGGCACGATTTCTGTGCGGTCTGAAAAGGGACGCGGCTCAGAATTCACGGTCAATATTACCTTCCGCAAGGCAGAACACACGGAAAAGACCAGCAGCAATATTCATCCGGAGGAGATGCATGTGCTGATCATTGACGACGACCAGATCGCCTGTGACCACGCCAAGCTCGTTCTCGAGGAAGTCGGTATCACTTCCGACACCGCGCTTGGCCCCGAAGAAGCGCTCGAACGCGTGAGGTTGTCTCATGCCAGGCGGGAATCCTACAATATGATCCTTGTAGATCTGAAAATGCCGGAAAAGAATGGTGTCGTGCTCTCACGGGAGCTTCGGGAGATCGTCGGAGAGGAGCCAGCGATTATTATTTTGACTGCCTATAGTTGGGATGATATCGCCGACGCGGCGCATGACGCCGGGATCGATAGCTTCATGTCCAAACCGCTATATCCGAATGTGGTGCTTGATGAATTTGAACGGATATTGAAGCACAAAAAGCACGTCGCAAAAGACCGGGTGCAGAAGGCGGATCTCAACGGCAAGCGGGTCCTGATGGCGGAGGATATGTTTATCAACGCTGAAATAATGAAGCAGATTCTTGCTATGCGGAATTTGGAGGTGGAACACGCCCAGAATGGGCAGATCGCGGTCGATATGTTCCGGGAGTCGCCGGAGCATTATTATGACGCGGTGCTGATGGATATTCGTATGCCTGTGCTCGATGGTCTGCAGGCCACCGAAGCGATTCGTGCCTTGGATCGCCCGGACGCAAAAACGACGCCGATCATTGCTATGACGGCGAACGCTTTCGATGAGGATGTACAGCGGTCTCTGCAGGTCGGGATGAACGCGCATCTGTCGAAGCCTGTCGAGCCGGAGCATTTGTATGAGACGCTGGAGCTGTTGATGGGGGATAGGGGTTAGGAAGGCTGATTCGAACAGTTCTTTAGCTCAAAATCGATAATTTATTCCTGCCTCCTTGAAAATCCCATTCGCAGTATGTTTTAATTTGATTTTCCCATCTACCGGAAATGTATGATCACTGATAGGGCTGTGCCAAATGCTATGATCGCCTTTTCCTTGACCTACAAAAAAACAGCCGTTTTCTATCAGAATTTTCTTTACATTTCGTGCATAATCAGCCACTAAGCACAGATTTCCTTTCGTGTTTCCGCCAAAAAATAAATGCATTTGGGCTTTGGCAAATGGTTCAATTCAGCGATTTCCGGAGCAATTTGTTTGATTTTCAAGACAAGAGAATCAAAAGTGTCTGATTCCATGACTACGGGGAGCTGTTCGCTTTCTGAATACCACACCCCGGCCTCATTATCCCAATTGCATCTAACCACATACTCCATGTTGCTCCTCCAAAAAGAATACAACCGTCAATCGAGCGCCTGCTTCAAATCCTCGATCAGATCCTCCCTTGCTTCAAGTCCGCAGGACATCCGCACGAGCCCGGCCGGAATTCCTGCTGCCAAAAGCTGCTCGTCGGTCATCTGCCGGTGGGTGGAAGTAGCCGGATTGAGACAACAGGTTCTCGCATCCGCTACATGCGTCTCAATTGCTGCTAATTTTAGCCGCCCCATGAAATCTTCAGCGGCTTTTCTGTCTTCTAATTCAAAAGATACCACCCCACAGCCGCCTCGTGGCATATATTTCTGTGCTATATCATAATACGGATCGCCCGGAAGTCCCGGAAAACTAACCTTCTTGACCTTGGGATGCTCGTTCAAAAACTCCGCCACCGCCTGTCCGTTTTCCACATGCTTGGGCATACGGACATGCAGGGATTCTAGGCCCAAATTCAGGATAAAGGCGTTCTGCGGAGACTGAATACATCCAAAGTCTCGCATTAGTTGAGACGTGCATTTGGTAATAAATGCCTTTTCATTGCCGAATTTCTCGGCATAAATTATCCCATGATAAGAGTCATCCGGCGTGGTCAGCCCGGGAAATTTGTCCCTATGCGCCATCCAGTCGAATTTCCCCGAATCGATGATCGCACCACCCACGGCCGCCCCATGCCCGTCCATATATTTGGTCGTGGAATGCGTCACAATATCCGCACCCCACTCAATCGGACGGCAGTTCACCGGCGTTGGGAATGTATTGTCCACGATCAGCGGCACCCCATGGTCGTGCGCCGCCTTTGCGAATTTCTCGATATCTAAAACCGTCAGAGCCGGATTCGCGATCGTTTCGCCAAATACCGCCTTTGTGTTGTCACGAAAAGCCGCATCTAGTTCCTCCGGCGTACAGTCCGGCGAGACAAAGGTGGCCGAAATGCCCATCTTTGCCATCGTCACCCCAATCAAATTGAAGGTGCCGCCGTAGATCGAAGCGGAGGAAACAATATGGTCTCCCGCTTCACAGATGTTGAACAGCGCAAAAAAGTTCGCAGCCTGTCCCGACGAGGTCAGCATCGCCGCAGAACCGCCCTCCAACACTGCCAGCTTCGCCGCCACCATATCATTGGTAGGGTTTTGCAGCCTAGTATAAAAATATCCTTCGGCTTCGAGATCAAACAGCTTCCCCATATCCGCGCTTGTGTCGTATTTGAAGGTGGTCGACTGAATGATCGGAATCTGCCTGGGTTCGCCGTTTCCGGGGGTATAACCTGCCTGTACGCATTTTGTATCGACTCTGTAATCGCTCATAATTTATCCCACTCCACTGTCTTTCTGTGTAGAAAATGTACCAGAAACGTAAATCGTCCCCGCTCCACTACTCCACCGTCACGGACTTTGCCAAATTTCGCGGCTTATCCACGTCACAGCCCTTGCCGACCGCCACATAGTACGCAAATAGCTGCAGCGGAATGATCGCCAGCGAATTGGCAAACCACGGATTGGTCTGCGGAATATAGATCACATAATCCGCCACCTTTTCGATCTCCACATTCTCCTCGTTCGTCACGGCGAGGATGAACGCACCCCTCGTCCGCACCTCTACGATGTTGGACATCGTCTTTTTGTATAAATCCGGCTGCGTCAGAATCGCGCCGACCAACTTTCCTTCTTCGATCAGGGAAATTGTACCGTGTTTCAACTCGCCACCCGCATAGGCGTCCGAATGGATGTAGGAAATCTCCTTGAGCTTCAGCGAAGCCTCCATAGAGATCGCATAATCCAAGCCCCGACCAATGAAAAACACATCCTTAGCCGCAATATAACGATTGGCAAATTTCTGCAGCCGCCCCTTGTTGTTGAGCAGCAGTTCGATCTGATCCGGCAGCTTTTGCAAATCGTTGATATACGAAGCCATCTGCGCGTCGTCGATCCTGCCATGAACATAGGCAAACTTGATCGCCAGCAGATACATGGCAATAAGCTGCGCGCTGTACGCCTTCGTCGTTGCCACCGCAATCTCGGGGCCCGCCCAGGTGTACATTACCTGATCGGCCTCCCTCGCGATCGAGGAGCCGACCACATTGACAATGCCGAGCACCCGGCAGCCCCTAGCCTTTGCCTCCCGCAGCGCCGCCAAGGAATCCGCCGTCTCTCCGGATTGGCTAATGATAATCACCAGCTCATGCTCTCCCAAGATCGGATTGCGATAACGGAATTCGCTCGCCGCGTCCACTTCCACCGGGATCCGCACCATTCCTTCGAAAATATATTTGACCGAAACGCCAACATGGTAGGCGCTCCCGCAGGCCACGATCCGAATCCGGTCAATTTCACGGATCTGATCGTCCGTCATATCGAGTTCTTCGATCTCCACCCGCCCGTCTTTGATCCGCGGCATAAAGGTATCCCGCACCGTCTTGGGCTGTTCGTAAATTTCTTTGAGCATAAAATGCTCATAACCGCCTTTCTCCGCGGCATTTTCGTCCCAATCGATGTACTTTGATTCCTTCTCGATCGGCTCGCAATCAGAATTATAAAACAGAATTTCCTCTTCGGATAATTCTACGATTTCTTCGTTTTGAATGAAATAGACATCGCGGGTGTACTTCAGCACGGCTGGCACGTCCGACGCAATCAGATTGCCGTCCTTCGAACGTCCCACGATCAGCGGAGAATCCTTGCGTACCGCAAACACCTTGTCCGGATAATCGGCGAAGAGGATCCCCAACGCGTAGGAACCGTCCAAGCGTCGCATTACCTTTGCAATGGCATCGAGAGGCTTGTCCGGTGCTTTCTTGTAATAGTAGTCCAACAGATGCGCGACCACCTCTGTGTCCGTCTCCGACACAAATTCGTAGCCCTTTTTGATCAGACGATTTTTGATTTTGAGGTAATTTTCGATAATCCCATTGTGTACGACAGCGATCCGTCTGTCGGAGGAAAAATGCGGATGCGCATTCACATCCGATGGCTCGCCGTGTGTTGCCCAGCGGGTGTGCCCGATCCCCAAAGTCCCGGGCATCGTTGCGCCGTCATGCGTCATCTCAGAGAGCACCTTGAGCCGCCCCTTTGATTTTTTGATCTGGATTTCGTCGCCATCAAAGACCGCGATTCCAGAAGAATCATAACCCCTGTATTCGAGCTTGGCCAGTCCGTCCAGCAAAATCGGCGCTGCCTGACTTTTCCCTACATATCCAACAATTCCGCACATAGGCCCTCCCTTTTTCCCGAAACAATATCGCTCCTAAAATCCGTAATCCACTCCATCGTCCTCGTCATAGCCGGTCAAATTCACGATCTCCTCGCTCAGACTCTTGACCTTCTCGGACATTTCATGCTCCTCGTCCGCGAACAGATATTCGTACAGCTCCTCCACATTGCTCTCGAGTGTGGTCGGAATCACGACGCTGCCCTTGCTGCCGACGTTGTCCGTGATCTTTTCGAACGGGAATCCCACTGTATCCACCAGCTCATAATCCTTGTACTGCCTGGCCAGCGAGATCAACTGCGTGGACGACAGGCTCGTCTGGATATTCGGAAATACCGCATTGATCAGGTCGTTGATCTCGATCAGGCTTGCCTGCTTTGCCTTCTCCACCAGCTTCGAAACCACCGTCCTCTGCCGTTCCGCCCGCTTGAAGTCGTTCCCCGCCGTATAACGCACGCGGCAATACGCCGTGGCCTGCACGCCGTCTAAGGTCTGGTAGCCGCCAGAAACAAAATTCGCCGCCTTTTTCGTCACATACGCAACCTCGGTAATGTAATTGGTGTTCATAATATCGGCTTCTTCATCGGTCAGCTCGATCTCGATCCCACCCACTGCGTCGATCGCGTCCGTCAGCGCCTTGAAATCCACCGAGACATAGTCCTTGATGTCGAGGTCGAGATTGGTATTGAGCATCCCGATCGCAGCCTTGGCGCCGCCGTACTGATAGGCGTTCGTCGCCTTCTGGAGACTGTCTTCCTCGACCTCCAAAAGTGTATCCCGGTAGACTGACACAAGCCGCACCTCTTTGGTGTCGTTGTTCACAGAGCAGATCATAATCGTGTCGGAATGTCCCGTGTCAAAATCGCCGTTGGAGCGATTGTCCACGCCAAATAGCGCAATATTCCAGTAGCCGCTCAGGGTCTCCTGCGCTTCTACCGCAATATCATTTGTCTTCACTTCTTCTTCCCGGATCGTTTCATGGGTAATCATGCCGAATTTCGTCCAGCCGTAGAGCCCCACCAAAAGAAATGTCAATAGAATAATTTCGAATATCAAAATTCGCACGCGGCGCTTTCTGCGCGCATGCTTCTTGCTAGGGGGATTAGTTTTCTTTTTTTCCATCGTGGCAGTACCTTCTCGAGAATCAATCAGACCAATTGCAATTCAATCGTTCGAAAACGTGTTTATGGATTTTACCATATGCACTGCGTTTGCGTCAAGATATAATAGGAAACGAATTGGATATGAATTTACCGACTTCTGGCATCGCTTTGGAAAAACTTCATTGAATTAAAAGCGTTTTCGTGATATAGTATTACAGATAATCATTATGAGTATTTTTTGGAATAAATCAAATGTATCATGAAGAAAAACGAGGTTGGATGAAACACCTCGATTTCACCTTGATCGATCTTGCGGCACAGCAGACCGCTCTGCTGATTGCCTATTACTGGCGATTTGGTGATATCATTTATCTAAGTCCTCTGTACCTGCGCCTGGCCACACTGGTAGCTTTGGTGGACATTGTTGTTGTGTTTTTCGGCGAAAGCTATTCCGGCATCCTGCGGCGGACAAAGTACAAAGAAGCCACCGCGACAATCGTGCATACGGTGCTGGTGTTTTTTGGCGTTCTTTTGGTCAACTACGCGACGAAGGTGTCCGAGCGCTATTCGAGGCCGCTGTTTTTCCTGTTCATCTTTCTGACCGTATTTTTCGAATACGGGGGACGGGTCGTCTGGAAGCGGCGGGTGCGAAAGCGGATGCTTGAAGGCACCGGCAAGGCACTGATGCTCGTGGTCGCCGACAGCACGACAGTGGAACGCTGCCTTTATGAAATCTCGCACAGCAAGTACACGGATTTCGTCGTGCAGGGCGTGGTCGTCGTGGATCGGGACATGCGCGGGCAGACGATACAGGGCATACCGGTGGTTGCGACAGCCGACACATTCTGGGAGTACGTGCGTACCGCAGTGGTCGATGAGGTCTTCATCGATGGCAATACCCGGGCTTCCTCCGAGGCTCTGGCCAGCGAGTTGGTGGAGCTTGGTCTTGTCGTGCATATTGCGATGGTTCACACGGACAAAATGATCCCCAACCGTATGATGGAATCGTACGCCAACTATATGGTTCTGACCACGAGTATGAAGATCACAAGCATGTGGCAGCTCGCGGTCAAGCGGCTGATCGATATCGCGGGCGGACTGGTCGGCACGCTGATTACAATTATTTTTATTTTGATCTTCGGACCGATCATCAAGCTGCAGTCGCCGGGGCCGATCTTCTATTCCTCCATCCGTATCGGAAAAGGCGGACGCCGTTTCACCTTTTATAAATTCCGCACTATGATCATAGGCGCGGATCAAATGCTGGACTCTCTGAAGGACAAAAACCGGATCAAGGGGCAGATGTTCAAGATGGACAACGATCCACGAATCATCCCGATCGGGCGGTTCATGCGCAAATATTCGATCGATGAATTTCCGCAGTTTTGGAATGTACTGATGGGGGATATGAGCTTAGTCGGCACCCGTCCGCCTACAGAGAAGGAGTTCGAGCAATACGAGCGGCGGCACAAGGCCAGACTCGGCATCAAGCCCGGTCTGACCGGGATGTGGCAGACCAGCGGCCGCAATGAGATTACCGATTTTGAGCAGGTCGTCGCGCTCGATACAGAATATATAATGAATTGGTCTTTGGGGCTCGATCTTTTGATCCTGCTCAAGACGATTGTTGTTGTGTTTAAGGGAGAGGGCGCGCAGTGAAGCCACGCATTTCCATTATCATATGGGCAAATTCCACAAATCCGATTTTCTTCCGGGAATGCCTGCTTTCCCTTTTGAAGCAGGATTTCGAGGATTTCGAAATCGTCATAGTCGATGAAAATACGGGGTTGGAAGCCTCCTCTGTCGCGACGGATTTGGCGGCGGGCGATGCCCGTGTGAATTTCTATCAATTAAAGGATCCGAAAGGACCGGCCTACGCCTTGAACATCGGACTCCACCGCCGGCGCGGAGACTTCGTATTCTTCATGGGGCAGCACGATCGGCTTTCGGAGGACGCTCTTTCTTCATTTATAAAAGAGATCGACAAGTACCCGACCGCGGACGTGCTGTATTGCGATCGGGATGAACTCGTGGGCGTGCAGCGGATGAACCCGGCCTTTCTGCCAGGGTTCAATGTGGAGCTGCTGCGCCATATGAATTATATCGGGGACGCAGCTATGTTTTCGGTTCGCGCTCTGCACCGGATCGGCACCCTGAACACGCAGCTTCAATCTGCCGCTATCTACGATCTTCTGCTTCGAGCGGCAGAAATCGGTGCCTTCGTCCGCCATGTTCCAAGGCTTCTCTACCATGTCCGCCTGTTCGGCGACGTTTTGCCTTCGTCCAAGGCCAGACAGCTTTCGCAAAGGGTGTATCGCGAGCATATGACAGTGGCGGCGACGCATTTGCAGCGGGTCGGTATGAAATGCCGGGTGACGCCGGATGGATCGGGAGAATATTGGCGGATTCATTATGATGGAACGGACGCGAGATCCCACCGCTCCGAGTACAAGGTCGTGCATGAGAAGGGGGTTGCTGTCCGCAATTCCCGCTTCGTAGAACGGATGTACGGCATCCTACGGCAGAATGACGTGGGTATTGTGGGCGTTCGATTTGAAAAACGACTCTTTTCCATTGATAATTGTGGATTTATTTTTGACGAAAAAGGGCTGGTTTATCCCGCCTGCGGCAACCAAAGTACGCTTTCTACCGGTTATCTGAACCGTTCGATTCTGCCGCAGGATGTGTCGATGGTGGATTCGGCTCTGTTCATGATCGACCTCAAGGTTTTGGATCATATTGGCGGCTTCGACCGGCGGCTCCACGGACGGTCTCAGATGCTCGACCTCTGCCTCAAGGTACAGGAGGCCGGGCGGCGGGTAGTCTTCGACCCCGGCATCGTCGCCAGAAAGCCCCACCAACCCAAGGAATATGAAAACGATTCCAGCACCGCCATCCTCTATGAGAAGTGGGAATCTACGCTTTCCGAGGGCGACCCATTCTACAACCGCAATCTCCCTATGGGACTCATGAATTACCAGTTATACTGATCTTCGACTTTCACTTGCGATTTTTCCCCAAGGGTGATATACTAGCGGTCATAGTAAACGGCATTTGTCCGAAAGGTTTTCGGCTCAATCCATTTAAGTTTCGAAAAACCAGCCCGCAAGGCAAGAGCGCGAGGAAATCTTTGACCGGATACCGCCTCGCATCGTATTCCGTTCAAGCATGAAGAGACATCCTGCCTTTATTCACGGAATCTCTTGCCCTGCGGGGTGGTTTTTCATCGGATAGACCGGAGAAGACGTTGATGGAACGGAACCATCCAAAATGAGAGGTTTCCATTTCGAAGGAGGAACGATTTTGAAAAAACGATTGATTACCATTCTGACCCTGGCGACGCTTGCGCTGGGGGTGTGCGCGCCTTGTGGGGAGGCGTTCGCCAAAAAACAGACCAAAGCAAAGCAAGTAAAACAAGAGAAAACCTACCAATTTGAAGACCTGAAAGAACGCTATGCGATGAGCGCCGACATCAAGATGAACGGCTACGGAGACGGCTTCCATTCCAAGCTGGTCTTTGTCGCCAGGCCGGAGTGCGGCATTTCGTTCGGCATCCAATACGACGTGGACGCGCATCCGCCTTTCAAATCGAACTATGCGCTGCTCGTGGAGGATATCTATTCCAACCAGCCCGGCGGACAGTTTTATTTTCGACCGGCTGACGTGCTGTTGAAGCCCAACAAATTCTACAATTTGATGATGGGACTCGACAACAAAGGCCATTTTTCGGTCTATTTCGATCACAAGAAAATTGCTTCTTATTATAATGGCCAGATTGCGGGCAAGCTGATCTACCCGCGGGTGGAAGGCTGCGGCAAGCACAACGGCGATATTGTCTCGACGGAGTTTCGGAATGTGGATATCAAGATCGGACCCTATGATCTGGTCGAGCTGTTTACCCCACATCGGATCGACACTGCTCCAAATATTAAAAGTCGAATCAAGAATCCTTCGCATGTGATCATCGAAGGGCATTTGAGCGACATCCTTCCGACGCAGGACTGGGACAGCGCCTATGAGCAGGTCTCCGGCATTGTCCAGTACAACTTTGAAGATATCGAAGACGACGACTTTGATTACGGATTTTGAGCTTGGATTTATGCGGGAGTCCTTAGTATATGCTGTTTAACTCACTCGCCTTCGGCGTTTTTCTGACTATTGTATTTTTTCTGTACTGGGGACTGCCCCATGCCTATCGTTGGATGCTTCTGCTGGTGGCGAGTTATTATTTCTATATGAACTGGAGCGTACGATACGTCGTTTTGATCCTGTTCACGACCTTTGTTTCTTTTGGCTGCGCCCGCCTTGTCGAAGGACGGCCGGATTCCACGAAAAAGCGAATCCTGCTGGCGGGCACGGCGATCGCCTCTTTGAGCGTATTATTTTTCTTCAAATATTTTAATTTCGCAAGCCGTATCCTCTCGAAAATTTTCGCCTTGATACAGATCCCGCTGCACCCGATTACTCTTTCGTTTTTGCTGCCAGTGGGTATCTCGTTTTATACGTTTCAAACCCTCAGCTACGTCGTGGACGTATACCGGGGCGACCTCCCGGCGGAGAAAAATTTCTTCAAATACGCGCTGTTCATTTCCTTTTTTCCACAGCTTGTCGCCGGACCGATCGAGCGGGCGGATCATCTGCTCCCGCAG
>JAFUXY010000199.1 GCA_017477005.1 Lachnospiraceae bacterium
ATGGTGTATCCGCAGGAAACGGTCGTGACGGGCGAGGATATGAACACGCTCGATCTGATGGGGGTGGATCAGGCGCATCGGCAGCTGCTCGAAAACGATGAGAGGTACAAGTTCTACTGCGTCGGATATTCTGTGGTGAAATATTACCTCAACGGAGAAATCTTCTCGAATCTCGAGGGACACAAGGCCGAAAAGATCGAGGAAATCATCATCGTGACCTTCCTGCCCGAAGACGTGGTGGACGGCCTGTATTCCGCTGTGGAACGGTGCGGATTGACCGTCGCAAACCTCACACTCGAGCCAATCGCCGCGATCAATGTGGCGATACCGGAGAGCTTTCGGATGCTGAATATCGCGCTGGTCGATGTGGGCGCAGGAACCAGCGATATCTGCATTACCAAAGAAGGAAGCATCATCGCCTATGGAATGATCCCGTCCGCCGGGGACGAGCTGACCGAGGTGTTGGTGCAGGCCTTTCTCGTGGATTTTGCGATGGCGGAGCGGATCAAAAAAGATTCCGCTGAGTTGGAAGAGATTACCTACGAGGACATCATGGGCATTTCGCATACCGTGACGGCGGAGGAGGTTTGGGCGTTGACCGACCCGATCATGGAGCGGATTACGACGGATGTGGCGACGCAGATTCGCAGTCTCAATGGCGATGAAACTGTGGCGGCGGCCTTCGTGGTCGGCGGCGGCGGAAAGGTGCATGGCTTCTGCAAGGCGCTGGCGAAAAAGCTCGAGATCATAGAGGAACGTGTTGCGCTGCGCGGCGAAGAGGTCATGAAGCAGATCGTCTTTGAGCAGCAGGAGATCAAGAAAGATCCGCTGTTGGTGACGCCGATTGGCATTTGCTTGAATTATTTTGAGCAGAAGAACAGCTTTATTATGGTGCGTTTCAACGGCAATTTCCTGAAGCTCTATGACAATGGGCATCTGAAGGTGGTGGATGCGGCATTGCAGGCTGGGTATTCGACCGACGATCTGTTCCCGCAGAGGGGGCAGCAGCTTGACTTCACGGTGAATGGAAAGCCAAGGTTGGCTAGAGGGGAAGCGGGCGAGTCGGCCACTGTTCGGATGAATGGCGTGATTGTGGGATTGAACGACCGATTGGAGCCGAATTCCCGGATTATTATTGAGAAATCTACCGTCGGAAAGGATGCCGTCCTGCGGGTGGATCAGCTGGAGGAATACGCAAATTCTTATGTGACCTTCATTGTCAATGGACAGAGGGTGAACTGCCCGAAATTTGTGGAAGTCAATGGAAAGCTTGTGCCCGGAACCTACGCGATCCGGCAGGGAGACGCGGTGGAAACCCGCAGCTTTTATACGGTCGGTCAGCTGGCGGCGTTCATGGATGTGGAAGTCAATTTGGACCACGAGATCATCGTGAACAACCGCCCGTCGGATATGGAGACGCTGATCTACGAGAATTTCACGATTGAGTGGACGGTCACGGGCTACAATCTGAAGGATGGCGAATACCGTCCGGAGGGGTTGGACGAGGAAGAACTCGAAGAGGCGTATGCGCTGCCGGAAACCGTGGAGGCCGCCTCGCCGGAAGAGGGCGACGATGGTGATTCAGAGGAAGTAGAGGATGCCGAATCAGAAGAGAGAGACGAATCGGAGGCATCGGAGGAAGAGGACGGTTCAGAGGAAGAGGACGAGGCAAACGAAACGGAAGACGATAGTGATTCAGAGGAAGTAGAGGATGCCTCATCGGAAGAGACGGACGAGGCGGATGAATCCGCAAATGATTCAGAAGACAGCGAAGAAGTTGAATCAGACGAGTCGACAGATTTAGAAAATCCGGTAGATTCTGTAGATTTGGTAGATTCTGTAGATTTGGTAGATTTGACAGATTTGGATAATTCGGTAGATTCGACAGATTTGACGGAAGCGCCTTCCTCGAAAGCCAATCCATCAGAAGTAGAAGAACCGCAGGAGAATCCGGCAAGCCGTTCTGGAAAAACCAGCAAATCCAAAAAGTCGAAAAAGAAAAAGAAGTCTGCGAACAAAAATAAATGGAAGAGAGTCGGCAGTCTCGAGGATTTGAAGCTGTCCGAGGATGCAGAGTCCGAAGAAACGCCCCTTCCTATTGGGAAGATTCCTCCGGGATTCGGTCAGACGATCACGGATGGCGAGGATACGGTGTCCAAATATTTGGGAGTGGGATACAGCAATGAATTTCCGACCAACGAATTTACCAAACCGACGCGTCCATTGACGCCATTGACCAAAGAGATCGAAGCCAAACCCAAAGATATTACCATTCATGTCAAGGCAAACGGGCAGAATATTACCCTGTCCGGCAAGCGGGAATATATGTTTGCGGATATATTCACGGGGATTGAGTTTGATACGACGGCAGGTCATGGCCGACAGGTGGAGAGTACCAAGAACGGCGAGCATTGTTCATATATCGAGCCAATCTTTGAAGGAGATGTGTTGGAAATCTTTTGGAAGGAAAAGAAGTAATGGAACTATTTTCGATCGCCAGCGGATCTGGCGGCAATTGTATCTGTGTCGGAAACGACACGCATCATGTGCTGATTGACTGCGGAATCAGCGGCAAACGAATTGAAGAAGGGCTGAATCGCATGGATCATTCGGCCAGAGAGATGGACGGCGTGTTGATTACACACGAGCATTCGGATCATATCGCAGGTTTGGGTGTGATTGCAAGGAGATATGGCCTGCCGATCTATGCGACCCGGGGGACGATTGGTCAGATCAAGCGCACGAAACAGGTCGGTGCGATCGATGAGGGGCTATTTCACGAAATACGGGCAAATCAAGACTTTTCGATTGGATCGCTGACGATCCATCCCATCGAGGTTTCACACGATGCGACGGAGCCGGTGGCCTATGTGCTGCGGGATGCGCATTCGGGCGTGGGTGTATTGACCGATCTTGGCGTGTACTCGGATTACATTATTGAGAATATGAAGGGACTCGATGCGGTGCTTTTGGAGGCGAACCACGATAGGCGAATGCTTGAGGCGGGGCCATATCCCTATCCTTTGAAGCGAAGGATCCTTGGCGAGCGGGGGCATCTCTCGAATGAACTCTCGGGACAGCTTTTGGGGCGGATTTTGCACGATGGGATGAAGCGGATT
Source organism: Lachnospiraceae bacterium (assembly GCA_017477005.1). Taxonomy (GTDB): domain Bacteria; phylum Bacillota; class Clostridia; order Lachnospirales; family Lachnospiraceae; genus RGIG4930. Next base: position 3,120 of record JAFUXY010000199.1, read on the forward strand.
CTGCTCGGGCATTTGAGCAAGGAGAATAATTATGAGGAGCTTTGTCTGGAGACGGTGGGACTGGAAGTGACGATGGGCGACAACCCCTACAAGGCGAAGGATTTCTCGATACAGGTAGCGGCGAGGGATGGCATATCGGAGCGGATACTGGTGTAAAAGGAGGTTTTTTCAATGGAAGGAAAGATCATTGTGACTGTGGTTGGAAAGGATGCGGTGGGAATCATCGCCAAGATCTGCACCTATCTGGCCAACAACCGGGTGAACGTATCCGATATATCACAGACGATTACGGGCGGCTTGTTCAATATGATGATGGTGGTGGAGCTGCCTGCGGACGACACAAAGCCCTTTGACGAGCTGCAGCGGGAGCTTGCGCAGGTCGGCGAAGAGATCGGGGTCGAGGTTCGCTGCCAGCGATCCGAAATCTTCGAAATGATGCACCGGGTATAAAAAATAAGTTGTGATATAAGAATTATCCTTTGCGGGATATTTGTTTAATCGTGATGATACTTAATTCATTTGCTGTAGGTAATGCTGTATGATCAATATTTTTGAAGTCAACGAGACCAATAAGATGATAGAGCGGGAGAATCTGGATGTGCGCACGATCACGGTGGGGATTAGCTTGCTGGATTGCGTGGACGAGAATCTGGATCGCCTGTGCGAAAAAATTTACGACAAGATTACGAAAAAAACGGAGAATCTGGTGCAGATCGGCGGAGAGATCGAGCGGGAATTTGGCATCCCAATTGTCAACAAGCGTATTTCCGTGACACCGATCGCCCTGGTCGGGGCGGCAGCGTGCAGGGAGCCGATGGATTTTGTGAGGATCGCCCGGACGCTGGATCATGCGGCGAATCAGGTCGGGGTCAATTTCATAGGCGGTTATTCGGCGTTGGTTTCCAAAGGCATGACACCGCAGGATGAGGGGTTGATCCGCTCGATTCCGGTAGCGCTTCGAGAGACCGAGCATGTATGCAGTTCAGTCAACGTAGGTTCTACAAGGCATGGCATCAATATGGACGCCGTGCGTTTGATGGGAGAAATGGTGCATAAGGCGGCCGAAGAAACAAAAGACAGGGATTCGATCGGCTGCGCCAAGCTCGTTGTATTCTGCAACGCGCCGGACGACAATCCGTTCATGGCGGGGGCGTTTCATGGGGTCTCCGAAGCGGATG
>JAFUXY010000200.1 GCA_017477005.1 Lachnospiraceae bacterium
CGACGACTCCGATTCCCACGCTCAATTGCGTCTGTATGCTAACGAATTTTTCCTTCTTCTTTTTCATCGCAATTATTCAAAAAACTCTTCGACCTCGTCATCAAACTGTGACAAAAACTGTTCATAGCGGGACACGGATTTCATTTCTCCGTTGTCCGGTACGCCAGCGAAAAAGGTGTACACCGGCTCCGCCTTCTCATCTCCATAGATATCCGGCTCCTTCTCGCCAACGCGAACCTGCGCGAAATAGTGCTCCCTGTTGAAACGCCGGCAGAGCGCTTCGGCATCATCGCCCTCGACAACGGGCACATCGCTGCGAAAGTGCAGCATATAGGTGTCGTCGCCGGTCTCCTCATACGCCATAGCGCAGACGAAGTCCTCGTTTACGGCCACGATACACGGCATACCCTGCTGCTGCAATGCGCATTCCTCGACGTAAGACTGGCGCAAAGCCATTAGCAGCGCGCCGGTCCGGGGAAGCAGGCGGGCATATTGCTCCGGCAGATGGGCATCTTCGATCGTCGCATCCCAATCGAGACCATCGATCTGCGCCGCCGGAGGATAGACCTTCCAGAGCTCCCCATCCAGAAACAGGCGGATCATCTCTATCAATTCTTCGACTGTTTTCGCCTCGTCCACCGGCGACATAAAGCGGGCATAGTCGGCCGCGCCATCCTCTACCCGTGCGGCCAAACGGTACCACTGGTCCACCTCTTCTTCCCCTTCCATCACGGTCAGATAGACGGGCGGCAGATCCTCTATGAACACCAAAAGACCCGGTACCTCGTCCTCGTCCATAGACATCTCGCAGCGCACGCCCACATCGCCCAGACGCGTTCCAAGTGCCGAAAGGCGCGGCATCAAATATTAATATATGTAGGTATATTCTTCCATACGAAATCCTTTCTTTCTATAGGTTGATTTTCGAGTAAGTATCGAACAGCCGCAGCATCATCGGAACCGGTATGACAAGTGTGCCGCCTGCTCGATCAGAAACCGTTTCCTGGAAGGTGATCGCTCCGGTGGTTTCGTTGTAGACGGCTTCCGAGCTGCCCGCGCCCCAGGGGTTTCGCAGGACGACCATGTCCTCGTCATTTACCCTCTCTATTCTCAGAACCGTATAAGCGTGGTGTTTGTAAATGCCTCTTGCGCTTGCGCCTTCTCTCAGCCCCGTGCCTTCGCCGACATAAAAGCTGTCACTGGAACCCACCGTAAGCGTATAGCTCCGGTCGTTTTTCATATTTCTTGCCAAATGCAAAAATTCCTGTTCATCCTCATCCAGAATGATCCCCTCCGGCTTGTACATATCCTTCACGACATGGTGGTCGCCAAAGGCTTTTCCAGTACCATCCTTTCCGGTGATCAGCCTGGCAAGCAGGCGGGAGCTTCCGCTGGCGATGGTGTCGTAGGTCACCTCATTCGATTTCTCCAGTTCCTCGGTAAAGGTTTTCTTGTGGAATCTCTTTTTATCTTCTATTTCGTCCTCCACCTTGTCCCATTCGTTCACATACTTCATGAGGCCGGACGCCACAAATGCTTTTTCCAGCATCTGGATCCAAAGCGATCCCCTGCCGTAGCGGAAGGCGCTCTTTGTTTCCTCTGCGCGGTCGGCACGCTCCGCCGGAACGGTTTTTTCAACCGTCACATACAAAGGCTTTCCGTTTTCATAGAAGCGAACCGTGACCGTATCGCCATTGTCCTTCATCATCCCCTTTATGAAATCGGGGTTCTGCTCCGCGATCGCCGACATGGTCGCCAGGAAATAGCAGTTGCCAAGGCTACCCTGTACCACATCATTCGGCGACGGCTCATGCGCGAACAGCGGCTCGTCCTTTTTCGATATCCAGGTATAGGCTTCCTTCTTCTTGACCGTGTTTGTCTCATCATCGTATTCGATGCTCACGAACCGATCGTCCTTTACCTCTTTTTGCACCGTGTCTTTGTCAGCTTTGATCGCAAGCGTGCCCTGGGCAATGGTCTCGGCCCTGTTTAGATATTCAAGAAGCCGCATCCGCTCCGCCAAAAGTGCTCCGTCCGCCGTATCCTCCGGAATTTTTGCGAGGCGTTCTCTTGTTTTTGTGAGCATGTTTTTCAGGAGCGCGGCTTCCCGGTCCACCACCTCGCCCGTATAGCGCGCCGATCCCCGTGCATAATAAATGTTTTTCCCTTCCGCGATGCCATCCGCTCCGACGACATTTGCCTGAGCGTATTCCGCGAACAGCCCTACGATTTCCTTGAATTCCTCGCTCTTGTTGGCAAAGGCGGCTTCATCCTTTTGGTCGGCTTCGGTCATATCCAAAAGCTGCTGCTTGCTTGATTGCCGCTTTGAATCCGCAAATCCCGTTTTTTGGCGAAGGGCGTTGATCTTCTGCACTTTTTCTCTTACGGCATTAGCGCGCCGGAATCGATTCGTATTTTTTGTCTTCTCGTCCGCTTCGACAACCTCGTCGCCTCTTTTTATGGATTCAAAGAATTCCGGAATGACCAGTCCCAGCTTGCCGCCCGTCCTCTTTTGGTAGCTGTAGGAATAGTTGTACATTTCCGGCGGATCGAGGTGCTTGTTCTCGCTTAGCTCATCAATGATTTTCTGCTGCTCGACGATGTACGGATGCTTGTCGCCAAGACCAACCAGGCGGAAGCCCTTTATCTGTTTTTCCGCTTCCTCGATTTCCCTCTTGCGGCGCTTTTCCTCATAGTTTTCCAGACGATTCCGCCAGCCGTTTTCCAGATCGTCCCGATCCTTGATAAAGGCGTTTTGGATCTGCAAAAACCGCGTGCGAAAGCCCTGCTTCTGTTTGTCATTTAGCACAATGCCATCCGCCTCGAAGCGCTTGATGCATTCCTCCGGGGACAAAGACATCAGCCGGTCCGCCAGCTCCCTGTCATAGACCGGCAAGGAAAGCGCGCCCTTTTCATCCACGATATCGGACACGGCCTCCGGCGCGTCGTCCTCCGGGAAAAAGCCGTTGTTTTCCAGACTCAGCACATCGCAGATCATCAGCGTAGGCTCGCCGCGGACGATCTGGGTCTTTGCCGCATAACGCAGGCTGTTTCTGCTGCGTTTGGTCTTCCCGAAAATCGCGTCTATGATCTGGATGTGTCCCAGCTTTTTGAGCGCAGTTTCCGAATACTGAATGTTCAGCTTCAGATCCGTGGCAGCCTTGTACAGGAAGTTAGCATCCCTCCATTGCAGCGCAAGCGAATCGTTTATGGAGCGGACTACTACCGTTCTGTCCCTGTACATCAGCGCCTTTCCCTGGGTGCCGTCGAGCTTTTGTGTTTTGACCACCTCATATGTCCGGTAGGCGGACATATCCGCTCCCAGAAAATGCAGGGCGCTGTTTGCCGCATGGTTTTTCCAATGTACTTCATCCGTCGTATGGGCATAGCCGATACGCCCGTCATCCGGCTCAA
>JAFUXY010000201.1 GCA_017477005.1 Lachnospiraceae bacterium
GGTCATTTAATTGTGCTGATATTTAATTCGTTTACTATAACCAATTAGTTGTATTACAATTCAACTGACTCAATCCCCGCCTCCGCAAGCCGTTTCCGCAGTTGTTCGTCCCCTTCCTCGGTCTCCGGCCTCCGATACAGGCTGACCCGGATCCCGGCCTTTCGATCCTGCATCGCCATTGAGAGCGCCGTTTCATAGCTCTCGTTCGTATAAAGATAGGCCAGGCGTTTACCCGGCAGCGGAATGTCCTGTCCCTGCCGCTCGAGCGCCGTCGCAAGCGAATCCGACAGGATCGCAAAGCCGATCGCCGGACGCTCGCAGCCAAAATAGGACAGCAAGGCGTCATAGCGCCCGCCCTTCAAGATGGCCTCCCCGGAGCCGTAGGTATAGCCCGAAAACAAAATCCCCGTATAATACCGATAGGCGCTGATCAACCCCAGCTCAAAGGACACGTACCGCTCCACATGATAGAGCGCCAAAAGGTCGTAGAGCTCCTTGAAATACGAGAACGCCGCCTCGATTTTCGGGAACCCTTTCGCCAGCTCCCACACTTCGGTAAAGGCCTCGGGCGAATCAAACAGGCGACCGATCGACGTATATAGCCTTTGCAGCTCGTCGCTCACACCCTTGCGTTTCAGCAATTCCTCCAAGCCAAAGAAGTTCTTGTTGATCACCAGATCGTAGATCTCTTCCTCTTTCTCATCGGAAAAATCGTAGGCCTCAAACAACCCCCGCAGCAGGTTGACATGGCCTACCGAGATCGTGAAATCCGAAAGACCGGTCGAACGCAGCGCTTCCACCGCCAGCGCGATCAGCTCCGCATCGGCTTCGATTGAATTGTCGCCGATGTACTCGGCGCCGATCTGCGTGGTCTCCCGGAGCCGCCCCTGCAGACTCGAATAGTTGATATAGATATTTCCGGAATAGAACAGACGCAGAGGCGCCAGATCCTTTAGATAATTTGCGTAGGCTCTTGCCACAGACGGCGTCACATCCGGGCGCAGCACCAGGGTATTCCCCTCCCGGTCAAAAAATTTGTAGAGATCCCGGGATGGAATCGTGCCGATCTCCCGGCTGAAAATATCAAAATATTCAAAGGTCGGCGTCTCAATCTGCTCGTAGCCAAAAGACTGCATCGCGTCCTTGATCGCCCGGTCAATTATATGCTTTTTTTCGCATTCTCTGCCCCAAATATCCCGCACGCCCTCCGGCGCATGCAGTCTGCGCTTCATCATTTAATCTCCTCTTAGATCCAAATCCACCTGCATCATATCCAGATATGGCACAAACAACGCCTGCGCGACCCGAAAGAAAAACCGCTTGTCGAGCTCGTCCATCCGAAAGCTCTTCCGCCCTCCCTGCATCGCGCGATTCCAGAAATGAAGCGCCTCCTCGAAGGTCATATAATAAAATACGTCCTCCCCCGTGAAATAAATCAGAAAAAAGGCGACGCCCTCCTGATTCTGCCAATCCTCCATGAACTTCATCTGGTGGGCATGGATATTCTGCAGCGGAAACGTGGTCGTATGACATTCCTTTGCGTCAAAGCAAATCGGAATCCCCTGCACCACGCCAATATAATCCACGGTGCTTTTTTGGTCAAAATACGCCAAGGTAATATGCCTGGATTGTTTGTCGATCTCAATCGGCGTGATCGGCGTAGGCACTTTTTGGATCAGCGCCAGGCCATGCTGCCGATAAGTCTCATTGGTATGATTGATATAATCCTCTAACGCGGAGCCCCGAAGCCCCCGCGACGACCATGTTGCCATTCATCCTCTCTTTTTTCCAAGAACGCCTTCGCCTGTCCAAAAGCCCTTGGCAAGCCCGCAAAGACCTCGCCGCCATCCGGCAGCCGCATATGCCAGGCGTGCAGCAATTGTCCGGAATACGACAGCGTCTTCCGAAGTGCCCGATCGTCCTCTTCTCGGCCATATTTGGCATCCAGCAGGATCGGATGTCCCTCTCCGGAAAGCTGCGCCCGGATCTGGTGGCTTTTTCCGGTAATCAGTTCCGCCGCCACCAGGCTGCAGCGTTCGTACGCCTTCACGCACGAAAACACGGTCTCAATCCGCGCCGCCCCCTCTTGGGGTTCTCGGAACAGAGTGACCTGATTGCAGGTTTCGTCCTTGAAAAGATAAGAAATTTTTAGTCCCTCCGACTGAAAATGCCCCCGCACCAGGCACAGATATTCTTTTTTCAATTGATGCGACCGGATCCACTCGGACAACAGCCGGGCGCCGCTTCTGGTCTTGGCAGCCGCCACCACGCCGCTGGTGCCGAAATCCAGACGGTTCATCACAGAGGGACGAAAATCCCTATAGCTTTCGAAGGAAAGCCCTTCGTGTTGGATCAGGTAGGCCCGCAAATGCTCGTTCAAAGAAACATCCAAGGTCTTGGCCTTTTGGGACAAGATTCCGGCAGGCTTGTTCAAAAAAATCCGATCCCTGTCTTCAAAAAGCACCTCCAACCGCACGGGAAAATCCTTTAGCGCCTCGTATTCCTGCGGAGCCTCCTTGCGCGCGGAGAGCTTGGCGAAGGTTTCATCCGAAAACCAGACCCGCACCACATCGCCTTCTTTTAGCCGTTCATCGCCACTTGCTTTTCCATCGTTCAAGGTAATATTCTTCTTGCGAAGCATCTTGTACAGAAAACCTCCGGCAGCCTGCGGAAGCAGACGTCGAAGGTATTTATCCGATCGCTGTGAAGAATCCTCTGCGCAAATGGTCAATTCTTTCATGATCAGTCCTTGTTGTTGAAGAACTGCTCAGAGATATTGCGTACGCCCTTAGTACCTACAGCAGCATCCCCATTTTTGGCATCAGCCGGTTTCGCAGAGGAAGCCGCGGCCTTTGGCGCCTCTGCGGTGGAAGCGGCGGGCTGGCTCGCTTGACGCGCAGCGCCCTGCGCCCCTACAGTAGCGGCCGGTTTGGCTGCGGCCTGTCTCTGCGGCGCCACCTTGGGCTGCGGAGAATTGGCCAACGTTTCCTCCGGAGACGGCGAGAGCGCAAGCCGATTGGATGTCACCGTATCGAGATAGCCCTGCAGCTCGTTCAAATACGCGTCCGCTTTGGTGCGTGTGGCATCCATAGAACGCACCAACACCTCCTGCACCGCCTTCAACAGATTATCGGTGTAGGTATTGGAGCTTGCGATCATTTCATCGGAATACGCCTTGGCCTTGGCTGCGATTTCCTCCGCCTTTCGCTGCGCGATATTGACGACCTCCTGTCCGTCCGCATAGGCTTTTTGCATGATCTGATGCTCGCTCACCAGCTCATCCGTCTTGATCTGGGCTTCCGCAATGATCCCCTGCGCCTTTCGCTCCGCATTGGCGATGATCGCCTTCTCATTGCTGATAATCTTCTGATAGCGCCGGATCTCCTCCGGTATCTTTGTCCGAAGCTCTTCTAAGAGGCTTTGAATCTCATCTCGGTTCACGCTGATCTTGCTGCTCGAAAAAGCGACCGGCTTGCATCCATCAATGTACTCTTCAATCTCTTCGATCATGTCTTCAATCGGACTAGCCATAGTTCTTCTCTCCTTTTGGTGCTGCCTTGGTATCTGTTCAGTCGCCCAAACAGGTGCCTTATCTACTGTATTTTTCCTGTATCAAAGGAATGATCTCCTCAGGCACGAAATGGGAAATATCCCCGCCATAAGACGCAAATTCTCTCACAATCGTCGAACTCAGATAGGAATAATTCAACGAAGTCGTCAAAAACACCGTATCCAACTTCGGGTATTCTACCCGGTTGGTCTGCGCAATCTGCAGCTCGTATTCAAAATCCGTCACGGCGCGAAGCCCTCGGATCACGACATGCGCGTCAATCTGTTTGGCAAAATCAATGAGCAGACCGCCAAACGCCCGCACCGACACATTCGAATACACAGAAAGCAAACCATCTATCATACTAACACGTTCCTGCGCCGAAAACAATGCCGTTTTCGCGCTATTGTCCAGCACGCCCACCACGACCTCGTCAAACAGATCGGCGCTGCGCGCGATAATATCTAAATGTCCAAACGTGATCGGGTCAAAGCTCCCGGGATAAATCGCTCGTTTCATCGACCCTCCTCAAAAAAGATATGCTGATTGGTTTTGTATTTTTTCTGCCGCGTCACCACCAGAGGACGAATCGCATCCGCCTCGATCATTTTGGAGTTTGCCGCCTCCAAAACGACAATCCCTCCCTCGGCCAAAAGTCCCTGTTCTACGATCCCCTGCAGCAGCGCTTCCTCTCCCCCCATCTGATAGGGAGGATCCAGAAAGATCACATCGAAGGGAGGACCGCCCGCAAGCGAACGGATCGCCGCCCGTACCTCCCGCGGAAGGATCTGAGACTCTTCTTCGAATTTTGTTTTTTTCAGATTTTCCTCGATGCAGCGGACAGCCCGCCTGTCCGAATCCACGAAACAGGCAAACGCCGCGCCCCGGCTCAGCGCCTCTATCCCGATCTGCCCGCTCCCGGCAAACAAATCGAGAAACCGAGCCTGCGGCAGCCGGTCGTTTAGAATATTGAACAAGGTCTATTTGATCCGGTCGGTCGTCGGCCGCACCGTACGATCCGGAAGGGTCGCAAGCGGGATGCTTCGCCTACTCCCGGCGATAACCCTCATGACTCTTTTCCTCCGGCGTTTTTGACCGTATCACAGACCAAC
>JAFUXY010000202.1 GCA_017477005.1 Lachnospiraceae bacterium
CACACATCGCGCGCAGAACCCGTAGCCGCCCATATCGTGCACATCTCCACATCCCGGACATTTCGGCGGAAACAGAAACTCCTTCCAAAAATTGCTGAACAATCGATCCTCCTTCCTCGGTTTCCACGGAAATCGATTTCCGTGATCCATTTTCCAAATTTGTTGAAATATCCTATCTTATCTAATATAATAAATTTCCACGAAATAGAACGTAACTATTTGGAGAATCACTATGAAAAAACACCTCCTGCCGTCGGTATTCCATCGAATACCCCGCCGTCCTTTGAAAACAGCGGCCGCCGCAATCTGCATTGTCTCTCTGCTGGTCGGCGCCTGCTTTTTCTTTGAAAATTCACGCCCCAGAGTGCACGCCTCGGAAGATGAAGAAGCTGCCCCGCTGCACATCGGTATCTGTCTGGACGAAAACACGCCCTTCAGCGCCTATGTCAAGGCGGGCTTTGAAGACGCGCTTTCCGACGCGCTGCCGGAGACCTCGATCGTCTACGCCGAGCAAACGATTCGGGACGCCGCCAGCCCTGCTACGGCCGCCGAGACCCTGCTCCAAGCCGGCTGCTCACTGATTTTCGCCTTCGGCGACGAATCCCTCGAAGCGACCGCCGCCGTCACAGATCAAATTCCGATCTACTTCGGCGGAGTCACGGATTACCGCAGCGCCTTGCACCTGTTGGTCAATTCCCTCGACTCGACCGGCCGCAATGTGTCCGGTCTTGTAGGACGCTCCTCCCCGGCGGCTGCCTTGTCGCTTCTGATCGAAGCCGCCGACAACCGGCCAAAGGCCGTGGGCATCCTCTACGACCCGAGCGACACACAGACCATTTTGCAAAACGAAATCTTTGAAGAACTACTCGACACAGCGGGGATCCCCTGGAAGGAATACGAAGTTTCCACGCCGGACGAAGAAACGCCCCGCGATTCCTCTCAAAACGCGCTGTTTTCTGCGGTTCCGCTGCCATCGATCGCAGCGGCCGCCTCTGGCAAGGAGGGGCCAAATATCCACCCCGATTCGATCGGAGACAACGGAGACCTGACCGGCATCAACGAACCGATGAGCGCGCATTCTGCCAAGCAGTCGGTATTGTGGAAACAGAAGGGCAAGAAGCACAGCGGCACCTTTTCCCAGATTGCGCCAATCGCCGCTTCGGAATGTGACGCCATTTACCTATGCGCCGGAAACCGTCTGGCCGAAGACGCTGCGCAGATGGAACTCCTATCTACAAGCTGTATCGCAGCCCAAACCGCTACGGTCGGCGGTGATGAAAATATTGGCGCGCATACACTGGTCTGCCTTTATGAAGATCCTTATGATCTGGGGTATCAATGCGGGATAAATAGCGTAGAAATCATCAACGAGGATGAAGAGATTTCCGAGATGCCGGTGGAATTTCTTTCTCCGTCCAAATCCACGAAGCTCTTCAATGCGCAGATTTCCGAAGCGATGCAGAAAACCTGGCCGAAATCCTTTCAGGAACGAGCCTCGTATTTAGAAAATTATGAACCGGGATCATTGACAGAACGTATCGTAGACTGAGGAACTATCCTCAAAGTAGAACCGGGGGGGAGGCGAGAAAACCTCCCCCATTTTTATTACCTTTATTCTAAAGAACCATACATGAAATACCAATGTCCATTCGGCGTATGCCAGGTTCCTTTGAGATTCGGCTTCTGCATCCAGAAGTCATTGTAATACGCGATCGGCGCGCAGCCGGCCTGGTTCAAAAGCTCCTGCTCCGCCTCGTGCAGCTTCGCAAAATGCTCCGCAGAATCCGTCGTATTTCTGGCCTCATCGACCAGCTTGTCGAAGGTCTCATCCGAAAAACGTCCATCGTTGTTTCCGTTGGAGGTTTCGAGCAGGTTGATCATATTCGAAGGATCGTCCCAGTCAAGCACCCAGCCGTTTCTCGCCACATCGAAGTTTCCGGCGCGGCGATCTGCGGAAAAGGTGTTCCACTCCTGAATCTCGATCGACATATCGATTCCCAATTCGTCCGCCCATACAGACTGCAAATATTCCGCTACCGGCTTGTGGAAACCGGAATCATTGGTCGCATATTTGATGGACGGGAAGCCCTCGCCATCCGGATAACCGGCTTCCGCCAAAAGCTGCTTCGCCTTCTCCAAATCCTGGGCATAATTGTCGGGGTTGAAATGGTCGCCGTATTCTTCGGTCGTGACCTCTTCAAACGAAGAACCCTTCTTCGCATCCGAGATGCCAGGGCCTACGAAGTTCTTCGCCGGAGAATAAGTTCCAAGCATGATCGTGTTGGCTACATAGTCCCGGTCGATGGCCAGCGACAGCGCCTCGCGCACCTTGGGATCGTTGAACGGCTCTTTTTCGTTGTTGAAATTCAGGTAGTAGGTTCCCATCAGGGAATCTACATGAAATTCTTCGTTGCCATCGAGCCCGGTGATTTCCTCGGTCGGTACCGCATAGCAGAAATCTAAGGTGCCGTCCTGATA
>JAFUXY010000017.1 GCA_017477005.1 Lachnospiraceae bacterium
AAAGGAAGGCGCTTCCGTGGCGGATATCTCTTCCGGGCTCGCCTATTCGGTGATCAAAAACGCCTTATTCAAGGTAATCAAGCTGTCGGACGCGGCTGATCTCGGCAAGCATGTCGTGGTTCAGGGCGGCACCTTCTACAACGACGCCGTCCTGCGGGGCTTTGAAAAAATCGCCGGGATCGAAGCCGTACGCCCGGATATCGCCGGGATCATGGGGGCCTTTGGCGCGGCTCTGATCGCCAGGGAGCGTTTCGAAGAAGACCCGAAAACGGACATGCTGCCGATCGAAGACATCCTGTCCATCTCCTTTACCACCAGACTGACACGGTGCAAGGGCTGCGCCAATCACTGCCTGTTGACCGTCAACCGCTTTTCGGATGGCCGCAGCTTCATTACCGGAAACCGTTGCGAAAAGGGGCTGGGAAAAGAAAAAAACAAAGATCAGATTCCAAATCTCTATGATTACAAATACAAGCGGCTGTTTGATTATGCGCCGCTTCCGGTCGCCGCTGCGAAACGCGGCACCGTGGGACTGCCACGAGTGCTGAATATGTACGAAAATTATCCGTTTTGGGCGACCTTTTTCAAGGCGCTTGGTTTTTCAGTCGTGCTGTCGCCCCAGTCCACCCGCCGGATCTATGAGCTGGGGATCGAATCGATTCCGAGCGAGTCGGAATGCTATCCGGCCAAGCTCGCGCATGGGCATGTGCAATGGCTGATCAACAACAAGGTGGATTTTATCTTTTATCCGTGCATCCCCTACGAGCGGGATGAATTTCCGGATTCAAACAACCACTACAACTGCCCGATCGTGACGTCCTATGCCGAGAATATCAAAAACAACATCGATGCGATCTCCCGGGGGGAGGTACGCTTCCTGAATCCGTTCATGGCGTTTTCAACCGAGCGGATTTTGGCCGATCAGTTGGCGCAGATCTTCGGAGACGAGTTCGGTATTCCGGATGCGGAAGTTCGGCACGCCGCGCATTTGGCGTGGAAGGAACAGGACGTATTCCGGCATGATATGGAGCAAAAAGGCGAAGAGGTATTGAGGTATTTGAAGGAGACCGGCCGCCACGGCATCGTACTCTGTGGTCGTCCCTATCATGTTGATCCCGAAATCAACCACGGGATTCCAGAGCTGATTACCTCTTATGGAATGGCGGTACTCACCGAGGATGCGATCTCTCATCTTGGAAAGATAGAACGCCCGCTGATCGTGATGGATCAGTGGATGTTCCACTCGAGGATGTATTCGGCCGCCAATTATGCGAAGAAAACAGATCGTTTAGACGTGATTCAACTGAATTCTTTCGGCTGTGGACTGGATGCGGTGACGACAGATTGCGTGTCCGACATCCTGACTGGCTCCGGCAAGATCTATACCTGCCTCAAAATCGACGAGGTCAACAACCTGGGCGCGGCGCGGATCCGCATCCGCTCCCTTCTAGCGGCCATCCGGGTGCGCCAAAAAAGAGGGATCAAACGTCGGATTCGCCCGGAGCATTACCGTCGCACCTTGTTCACCAAGAAAATGAAGGAGCACTATACGATTCTCTGCCCGGAAATGTCGCCGATCCACTTCGAACTATTGGCGCCGGCGTTCAATTCAGCGGGCTACAAGCTCGTAGTGCCTGAAATTCCGACCAGGACCTGCGTTGACACGGGGTTGAAGTATGTCAACAACGACGCTTGTTATCCATCTCTGATCGTCGTAGGACAGTTGATGGCGGCGATCAAATCCGGAAAATACGACATGACACGCACGGCCATCCTGATGTCGCAGACCGGCGGCGGCTGTCGAGCCAGCAATTACATCGGCTTTATCCGGCGCGCGCTCGACAAGGCCGGTTACAAAAATATTCCGGTGATTTCGATCAATCTAAGCGGGCTCGAAAAGAATCCTGGCTTTGTTCTCACGCCCAAATTGATCCAGCGAGGCCTGTACGGACTGATCTTTGGTGATATTTTCATGCGCTGCACCAACCGTGTCCGCCCGTACGAGAAGCACGAGGGCTCCACAAACCGGCTCCATGACAAATGGAAGAAACGGGTGATTCGGTTTTTGACCAGCGACCATATGCTCTCGCATGCTCATTACAAGCGTATGTGCAAAGATATCATTCGGGATTTTGACCGCCTGCCGATCCGTAACATCAAAAAGCCCAGGGTCGGAATTGTCGGGGAAATTCTGGTCAAATTTTTGCCTGCCGCCAACAACCATTTGGCGGAGCTGTTGGAATCTGAGGGTGCGGAAGCGGTGATTCCGGATCTGACGGATTTCCTGCTCTACTGCTTCTACAATACCAGTTTCAAGCAGAAGTATTTGGGTGCAAGCAAGCACGCATGGAAGCTTTCTAATATGGGCATTCAGTTTTTGGAGTGGCTGAGATCGGCGCCGCGGAAGGCGTTTGAAGAAAGCAAGCGCTTCAGTCCGCCCGAGCATATTGAGGAAATGGCCCGACGCGCAAGGGATATCGTGTCCATTGGAAATCAGACCGGCGAAGGATGGTTTTTGACCGGAGAAATGCTGGAGCTGATACGGGACGGCGCGGGCAACATCGTCTGCATTCAGCCCTTCGGCTGTCTGCCCAACCATGTAGTGGGGAAAGGCGTGATCAAAGAGCTGCGACGCCGCCATCCGGAGGCAAATATCGTAGCGATTGACTTCGATCCGGGCGCCTCGGAGGTCAATCAGCTCAATCGTATCAAGCTGATGCTTTCCACGGCGCAGAAAAATCTGATAAAGACAGACGCGGCGTTCGCTTGAGAAAGACCGCTTTAATCAATGTTTCCTATAATAAAATATTTTTTCATCTTCGAGCCGCAGCGCTGCCAATTTCGCGTTCGGATCCTGCCGCCAGAAACAGCAGCCGCAGTCGATATCGTAGAAGATGCAATCCTTTGTCTTGTCGTGGAACCGAAAGACCTTGCCGCCGGTATAGGTCTTTCGTCCTTCGGCAATCGTGGGCGTATGTCCGGAGACAACCATTCCTCCCCGCAGGCCGCCCCACTTGTACCCTTCATCCCGGGCATAGATATAGAATTCTTCGAGCGTCTGATAACCGGAGCCCAGCTTTTTGAGCGGCGCGAGGTTTTCGATGTACCCAGCGTGGACAATGACGCAGTCCCGCCCCGCCGCTTTGGTGCGATACAGATAATCAAAGCTGCGGAGCTTGGCGGCCCAGCGGCGCAGGTCTTCAAGTGTCACATCCTTGTCCCGCACCAAAAGCCCCATGGTCCTATAGTAGTCAAACAAAGCCCCCTGCTCTTTGCAGAATTCCTGGGTAATGCGATACAGCGCCTTGGTGTCCTTGGCGGAATCGGCCTTCAGCTTCACCGGAGCGTTTTCGAGTACAAAATTCATCACGTCCACGTTTGACGCAAATTCTTCGTCATGATTTCCCTTCAAAAAGGTAATATTCTGCGGTGCGTGCCCCATCCATTCGAGAATTTCGAAGCTTTTCGGGCCGCGATCAATATAATCCCCTGCCAAAATCAAATGATCCTTCGCCGAAAACGAAATCTTTTTCAAAAGCGCCAGAAATTCGTCCAGACATCCGTGGATATCGCTGATCACATAGGTACTCAACGTGTTTTTCCTCCCTATTAAATCGAAAAGAAAAAAGCGGTAATACTACCCGCTTTTTTGATGTTTCCTGATCTTTTATGCTTTTGAGAACATATCTTTGCCTACGCCGCAGACCGGGCAAACCCAATCGTCCGGAAGATCTTCAAAAGCAGTTCCCGGCGCAATGCCATTGTCGGGATCGCCTACCGCCGGATCGTACTCATATCCACAAGGGTCGCATACATACTTGTCCATCGCTGTTCCTCCTTTTTCGGTACAGATTTATTTAGATAAATTTTATTCTACCAATTCTGCATGGTTTTTGCAATGCTTTTGTGCGTAAAAAAAGGGGGTGGAAATTCCCGTTTATATCGTATAAAATATAGTAAACGACAAAACTGTTTTTACCTTCAAGTGACCATGCACACAAATTCGACAGGAAAATTCGGCATTCGCCTCATTCGAATTTGGTGCAAAGTAAACTCACTTTGTTCGTTTACTAAGTAATTGCAAATGGATTTTCACTCAAAGGAGGATTGTATGAAACTGGCTGTATTGGGAACGGGATTTATTATCACGGATGCATTGAATGCAATCTCAGAGGTGCCGGAAATCGAAAAAGTTGCGCTCTTCGCTCGGCCGAACAGCAAGGCCAAGGGAGAAGAGTTTGCCAGGAATTACGACATAGAACGTGTCTACACGGATTATGAGGAACTACTTTCGGCGGGGGATATCGATACGATCTATGTGGGACTTGTCAACAGCGTCCACTATGAATATACGAAGCAGGCGCTTTTGGCAGGAAAGGACGTGATTCTCGAAAAGCCGTTCACGACCACGCTCGAGGAGACGAAGGATCTGGCGAAGCTGGCGCGTGAAAACGGCCGCTTTCTGTTTGAAGCGATCACGAACCGCCACAGCAAAGTCTATGAAAAGATGCAGCAGGAGCTTCCCCGGATTGGCAGAATCCGTCTGGCGATGGGAAATTATTCCCAGTATTCGAGCCGCTATGAACGGTACAAGCAAAAGGATGTGGCGCCGGCCTTTGATCCGCTGGCGTTTGGCGGCGCCTTGAACGATCTGGGGATCTACAATCTGAGCCTTTCTGTTTCCCTGCTCGGCAAGCCGAAGGCCGTGCGTTATGACGCGAATATCGGGTTCAACGGTGTCGATACCTCGGGCGTGGCGACTCTTCGGTACAAGGATTACATATGCACCCTTTCCATCGCCAAGGACTGCGACGGTCCCTGCTACTTTACTATAGAAGGAGAGGATGGTTATCTGCGGATCCCGGGCAAGCCCAATGAAGCCGAACAGCTCGATATCTTTATCCGGGGCGAGGGAGCGTCCACCTATGCACCGGAGCCCGACAAAAACCGCATGGTGCAGGAGTTTCGGGATTTTGCGCAGATGCAGGCAGCGGAGGATTTCGAGCGGATGTCGAAGGAATTGGATACTACAGTCACCGTGATGGAAACCTTGATGGATATCCGGGCGCATATGCATGGTACAGACATTGCATAAGGAGGAAACAATGCAAAAAACAACTTCGGGGACACTCTCCCCTACACAGATACAATCTATGATGCAGATCGCGCTCTTGACAGCCGTTTGCTGCATCCTTTCGCCTCTGTCCGTCCCGATCGGCCCGATTCCGGTATCGCTGTCTCTGTTTGCGGTCTATTTGACCGTCTATCTGCTCGGCACAAAAAAGGCATTTGCGTCGGTGCTTTTGTATATTTTGATCGGATTAGTGGGCATGCCGGTGTTTTCCGGTTATGCGGGGGGGCCTGCCAAGCTTTTCGGACCAACGGGAGGCTATATTTTCGGGTATTTGACACTGGTGCTGATCAGTGGTTTTTTCATCGACCGTTTTCCGGCGAGGAAATGGATGCTCCAGATCGGCGGCATGCTTTTGGGGCTTTTGTCCTGCTATTTTCTGGGTACGGTTTGGTTTATGCTGCTCTCGGGGATGTCTCTCGGAGAATCCCTGGCGCTCTGCGTCTACCCGTTCGTGGCCTTTGATGCGGCGAAGATCCTTTCGGCGTATTTTGTCGGCAACACGATCAAGCACGCTGTACGCTTTGTTAGCACTCATTAAATTTGAGTGCTAATTTTTTATTGACTTTTGCCCTTATGTGGAGTAAAATAGCGTCGTTGACGACAGGGAGCTGAGTAGAAAATCTCCCTATTTTAGATTTTTTAAGGAGTGATGGATTATGGCACAGAAAAAAGGAAACCTTTCAATTACCAGTGAAAATATTTTTCCGGTGATTAAAAAATGGCTGTATTCGGATCATGATATCTTCCTGCGGGAATTGATCTCAAACGCCTGCGACGCGATTACCAAGCTCAAAAAGCTCGAGATGATGGGCGAATATGAGCTTCCTGAGGACTACAAGCCCAAGATTACCGTTGTTGTCAATCCGGAAGAAAAGACGCTGATCGTTGAAGACAATGGTTTGGGTATGACGGCTGACGAAGTGGACGAATACATCAACCAGATTGCGTTTTCCGGCGCGACCGATTTCTTGGAGAAATACAAGGACAAGGCGAACGAGGATCAG
>JAFUXY010000203.1 GCA_017477005.1 Lachnospiraceae bacterium
ATAGGGAGGGCATGAATTTGAATAAAAGAATGACATGACAGGAGATAATACAGCAATATCCGGATCAGTGGTTGGGATTGTCTGAAGTAGAGCATGAATCCGACAATGCATCCACGATAAAAAGTGCAGTGGTTCAATATGCAGGAAAGAGCAAGAACGAGTTGACGCTGATGCAAATTAAGAGTAAGGGGAAATTTCTTGCCAGATATACCAACCCCAATAAGCTTTTCCAACTAGGGGTTTGGGGATGAAGTGCGAAATATTCTTAAAATTGGACAAGGGGTGAAATCCATGAAAACAATTGAGGGGATTAGGGAGGCGATTACGCCAATTGCGCAGGAATATGGATTGAAAAGGGTCTATTTGTTTGGGTCGTATGCCAAGGGAACGGCGACGGAAGACAGCGATGTGGATCTACTCATTGAAAAGGGAGAAAAGCTAACGCTGCTTGGATTATCAGGTATCATGCTGGATGCAAAAGATGCCCTCAATCTTCAGGTTGATGTTGTAGTTCGCAGCGATCCAGAAACAGAATTCCCAAAAAGTATTAAAGGAAGCGAGATATTGCTCTATGAAAAACAGGACATGTCAAATACTTGTAAAACTTCTTCCTATGGATTTTCGCAAGGAATATCCACAAGTGCCTTGGCGTGAATGGTGTGGGGTGCGAGATATCTTTGCACACCAGTATGAAGAATTGAAAATAGATGTGGCGTGGGACACGATTGAGCATGATGTTTTGCTGGATGAGCTGTATGGGAAGGGAGGCAGCTATGCAAATTAAAACAGTATCTATCAATAAGACGGCGAAATTGACTGCATATATTGCGGATCCGGAGGTGGGATATCAGATGTTCCGGGATCGGCCCGGAATCATCCTTGCGCCGGGAGGGGCTTATTTGATGCTTGCGACCAGGGAGAAAGAGGGAGTGGCATTGGAGTTTCTGGCAAAGGGTTACAATGTTTTTGTGCTGGAATACAGTTTGGGTTTTTCAACGAGAGAGGTGAAGGAATCTGGAGCGGACAAGCTCGACACGGACAATCGATATCCCAAACCAGTGATTGAAATGTTTGAAGCCATCCATATCGTGAGAGAGCGTGCAAAGGAATATCACACGGATGGATCCAGGCTGTTTTTGCTGGGATTCAGTGCAGGCGGGCATTTATGCGGGTCGGCGGGTGTGTTTTGGAACAATCCGGAGTACACAAAGAAGCTCAGCTTCGAGCCGCAGGGAGACGAGCTGAAGGCGACAGGGATGATCCTTTGCTATCCAATGCTAAATGCAAATCCCAATAAAACGTTGGAAATTAATAACCCGGCAAATATAGATTCGGCGTTGGTTCAGGAGTTTATGTACCAGACGGACAATCCGACAAAGGAGCAGATCGAGGCGGTGGATCTGACAAAGCATGTGACGAAGGACACCGTGCCGACGTTTCTCTGGCATAGCACAGACGATCCTGTGGTCAATCCTGTGGATTCGACTCGCTTCGTCCTTGCGCTGCAGGAAAACGGAGTGGAATGCGAATACCATCTCTTTGATCATGGCGGGCACGGGCTGGCGCTGGCGAACAAGGTATACGCCCACAATGAGGAGGATATTCAGCCCGATATCGCAGAGTGGACGGATATGGCGGATCGGTGGATGGAGAGACAGACCGGTTGAAAGTCGTATTTGAAACGGGGAGACGTTGCATATCAAAGGCGGCAGGAAAGGGGTATGCTGTGGATGCGACAAATTTCGAAAATAGAATCCATTACAATGTAAAAGATATCTATGTTTTGCCGGAAGGAAAACGGGCGGAAATCATCGATGGAAGATGGTACGATATGGCACCTCCCTCGCCAAATCATCAGAGGTTAGTCGGTTTTCTGTATTCGAAATTGAGAGAATATATTCGAAAGAAGGGCGGAGACTGCGAAGTCTTTCCGGCTCCTTTTGCGGTCTTTTTGAACGCCGACGATCGCAACTATGTGGAACCGGATTTATCGGTCGTATGCGACCGGGACAGAATCGATGAAAGAGGGTTGAAAGGCGCGCCGGATTTGGTAGCTGAAGTTGTCTCTCCTGCATCGAAACGAATGGATTATTATATCAAGCTCTTCGTATCGCAGATGATTTTTTTGGTACTCAAAAAATTGATTAAAAAACAAAAGAATTAATGAAAAAAATTTGGTAAAAATTCCTTTTGCAAACAGAAAAAAATAATGATAAAGTTTCAATAAATATAGAAACGAAGCGTGTAGCCTGTGGCGTAAATCCAGCAAAAAGGCTATGCGCTTTTTTTATGCAATGAAAGAATGGAGGGAAAAATGGAAACCAGAGAAAACAATGTTTTGGGAGAAGCGCCGGTTGGCGTATAGATGCGCGGATATGCTGTACCTTGTATCATTTCGCTCCTTGTGGGAGCGCTGTATAACATCGTAGATCAGATATTTATTGCGAATGCAAGCTATCTTGGATCTTATGGAAATGCGGCCAATACCGTTGTATTTCCTTTGACGGTGATAGCGTTGGCCATAGCGGTGATGATTGGAGACGGCTGCTGTGCCTTTGTCTCGCTCAGTTTGGGCAAACAAGAGACGCATCGGGCAAAGTGCAGTGTCGGAAATTCTGTTGTGCTCATGATCGCAAGTGGAGTGGTGCTGATGGCTTTGTACCTGCTTTTTGGAGACAGCATCATTACTATGTTCGGCGGCACGGTCAATGAAGAGACCTTCCGCCATTCTAAGGAATATTTTTTCTATATTTCGTTGGGGATCCCATTCTATATGTTTGGGCAGGCG
>JAFUXY010000204.1 GCA_017477005.1 Lachnospiraceae bacterium
CTGCTCCTGGTAGATTATTGAACAAAAAACGGGAATCAGGAGAATGCATCCTTCGAGCTTCATGACGGTTCCCAGGACGTAGATGATCATAGAAAGATTCATAATCTGTTCCTCATGCCAAAATATCCAAAATATCGGAAAAACCTTTGTGCGTCGTGACAACCATAACAGAGTCGCCGACCTCGATCGTGTCAGATCCCAAGGGGAACAACACCTTCCCATGTCGGCTGATCAGCGGGATCATCAGATCCGGCTTCAGATGAAGCGTGCGAATGGGCTTGCCCGTAATAGACGCGGAGGATTCATCGATATTGAATTCGATGCATTCGACCTGCTGCTCATAAAGCTGCGTCAGCGTTTCGATTTTGTTGCTTTCCAACGAGGCCCGGCGGGCTCTTGCATAGGCGATGATCGCCTCTGCGGTCAGGTAACGGGGATAAACGACCGAGCCGAGATCCAAAGACCGCAGCACACTTTTGAACGAAAAACGATCGATTTTCGTCACTACCTTGGCCGTAGAGACTTGTTTCGCATTCAATGTCAGAATAATATTTTCCTCGTCGATCCCCGTCAACGGCACAAAGGCTTCCGTGGAAGAAAGCTCTTCTTCATGGAGCAAGGATTCGTCGGTGCCGTCGCCGTGGATGATGATGGCGTCAGAGAGCTCTTCGCTGAGAAATTCGCAGCGGGCACGGTTTTGTTCAATGATCTTGACCGCAATATGGTCGGCGAGCAAGAGCTTTGAAAGATAAAAAGAACATTTTCCGCCGCCCACGATCAGACAGTTTTTCACGGCGCCGGATTCGATGCCGATATGAGACAGGCATATCTTGCTCTGTGCAAAGCTGCAGACGAAGGCTACGATGTCGTTTTCCCGGAACAAAAAATCACCGTTCGCAATATGCACGATGTTGTTTCGTTCGATGGCGCAAAACAGCATCGGATCCTTGTACTGCTGGTTGTATTCCGCCACCGTCATACCGATGATCGGACTCCCCGCCGATAGCTTGACGCGGATCAGCCTGGCCTGTCCATGTGCGAAAGGCGTCACTTCCAAAGCGCCGGGCATCGACAGCAGATGGGCAATTTCCATAGCGGCCGATTGCTCTGGATTGATAATCATAGCCAGTCCGAGGCGATCCCGCAGGAAGTTGGATTCAGCACTGTAATCCGGCGTACGAACCCTCGCAATCGTCGCGCAGTTCCACACCTGCTTGGCGACCGTGCAGCAGAGCAGATTCAGCTCGTCGGATTCCGTCACGGCGATCAGGAGATCCGCCTTGTGGATACCGGCATCCTGCTGAACCTGAAACGAAGCGCCGTTTCCGACGATCCCCATGATATCATAGAGACCGGTCATTTCCTCAACAACGGAGGCATCCTGATCGACCAAGGTAATGTCGTTTCCTTCGCTGCACAACACGTCGACCAAGGCCTGTCCAACCTTGCCGCAGCCCACGATGATGCATTTCAACGGGGGCTTTGTTTTGGGGGTGGAATTTCGGAATCCAAACATAGTGACTCTCCTGAAGATTTTCCTTAAAAATTGTGCCCTCAGGGCATGAACTGTATTCTAGTTTAATCTTTTTTCTCTGTCAATAGCAAAATTTCCCGTAAAAATAGAGGAAATACCCCTCAACAACAATAGAAATAAAAAGGGACCCCTTTGCGTGGAGTCCCTGGGAGGAGAAAACGAACTAGCTGTAATCAAGGAACGATATGGCATATCTGGCTCCTTAAACAGCGATATCAACATGTTTTGAGATTTTTTTGGCGATATCGGACAACTCTTTGGCGTAATCCGAATCTTTTCCGATAATCTCTTTGTACTTCGACGACGAAATGTTGTTGATTGCTGAATTTTTGATATTCATATATCCTTTGTCATCGAAGGTAATACCATAATCCGACAATTTGTCCGCATGCTCGGATGAGACTTTTTTCATCTGCTTTGTCAGAGCCGAAATGGATTTATTCTGGCTCGCAGAACCGGACTCAATCGAGAAATTGTAGGCGTCCTGAAACGCCTTCATCGTATTGAAGAGATTGGTCTTCTTGTCTTCATCGTCGTCTTTGATGCTGTCCAAATCGAGATCAGCGATCCTCGCAAGTCCCTTGCGCAAGGCTGTTGAGTCCGCCTGCGTCAGCTTGCCCGAAGAGAAATTTCCCCGGTCGCCCTTTTTTGTCACCTCGGTATTTCCCATATAGATGACGCGAAGATAATGATTGTTTGTCACAGAAAAAGATGATGCCATAGCTTTTCTCCATCCTTGTGTGATGTTTCCCTTCACTGTATGTATCGGCAGGAAACATGGAATAGATTACCCTTTCTTTAGAAAAAATCACATGGTTTTTGAGGAAATACGATTAAATCCGCGCTTCCTCAATCCAGGCAAACAGCGCCGGTCTGCCGAATGTTCATAGGATAGACATTCTCTCTGCCATAATATTGGCTCATGAAATCCACATAGGCGGCTTCGTCCTCCTTCGGAATCACGGTTTGGATCACGCCCGCGAAGCCACCGCCGTGGACGCGGCAGATGCCCTTGCCCGTTTCAGAGAGGAAGTGGCGGGTCAGCGCAAGCGCGAGCGCGATCGGCTGCTCAGTGGGATCCTCTGCCAAAAAGCAGTTCTGCAGCAGCTCATAGGAAGACCGCCCTGAAGTGTCCATCAGCTCCAAAATCGCTGCAAGATCTTTTTCTTCCACCTTCTTGGCCATCGCCTGCACCCGGTTTGTCTCTGAGAAGAAATGCATTGCCCGAAGCACGGCGCGGTCGTTCGACACGGACTCCTTGACCTTGTTCAATTCCGAAAGGAAGGAAGGGCCATCGACCTCGCAGAGCCGTTCCTTTCCAAAATATTTCGCCACGGAGAACATCTCATTTGGCACAGCCGAATATTCGGCGGAGAGGTCGGCGTGGCCTTTTCCAGTGTTGGTAATCACCATTGTGTAGCCGTATTCATCGAAACCGAATGGGATTTTCTCGTATTGAATCTCATCGGCAAAATCCAGCAAAATGGGACCGCCCACGGCGCAGGCCATCTGATCCATCCGGCCGGACGCCTTGTTCCACCAAACATTTTCGCCGTACTGTCCAATGATTGCGTAGTCGCTGAAGGACATCTTTCCATCATTGAAAAAGGTGTTGATCATTGTGGCAACAAGCATTTCAAAGGAGGCGGAAGAAGAAACACCGGCCGCTGCGATCACGTTGGTCGAGGCGTAGAGATTGAAGCCCCCCACGGAAAAGCCTCTCTCGCGGGCGCATTCGACCATTCCTGCGACCAGGCTCTGCGTTCCGTTTTCTTTTTCTACTTCGCTGATCTTGTCCAGATGGATCGAAAAAGCCGGATATCCCGCGCTGACGATTTCAATCGTGTCACTGTTGTTGGGCGCGGCGACGCCGATCGTATCCAGATTGATGGAAGCGGCGATCACCTTCCCGCCATTGTGGTCTGTGTGGTTTCCGATGATCTCTGTCCGGCCCGGCGCCGTGAAAAAGGAAACCTCTGCTTCGCCGAAGCGCTCGGCATAGTCCTTGCACAGTGCGTCAAACCGTTCGCCTGCCTCCTTTGCCAGTGATCCATAAACCTTTTGCAAAGTGTCCTCGCTGATTTTTTTCATCTTGTTTTCTCTCCTTCCCCTTTCGTGAAAACTGTAATAACCCTGCGGCCGTTGCCGCATTACCTTCTATTATAGGTTTTGGAGGGACGAGTTTCAATCCCTTCTTTCAAAGAAAAACGCTTTACAAGAATAAAAAGGATTTCTATAATGAAGATGGTTCACTGGAAAGATAGAACGAAATAGGAAAGGATCGTTTTGTATGGGTGATTGGAAGGATTCTCTGAAGCATTTTTTTGAGAACGAAGCGAAAGAGGGCAGCGCATCCCTGCTCGGCGTCGAGGTGGAGCATTTCATCGTGGATGCGGAGGACAAGACGGCGGTTCCCTATGCGGGAGAACGAGGAGTGGAGCAGGTACTAGTCCGTCTGATGGAGCGCTATCCGGATGCAAAGAGGGTAGCCGGAGAGTCCCTGCTGGGATTTTCGGTGCCGGATTTTTCGATTACGCTCGAGCCTGCCGCGCAGCTTGAGATCAGCATAGCGCCGATAAGGTCGATTCGAGAAATTGGCGAAATCTATCAGAGCTTTTCCGAGACGCTTTCCGCAGTGCTTTCGGAATTTGGCTATGAGGCCAGGAATGTCGGGTGCCAGCCAGTCAGCAAGGTGGAGCAGCTTGCGCTGATCCCCAAAAAACGCTATGAATGGATGGATGCGCATTTCAAGTCCTTCGGGACAGGCGGCATGGAAATGATGAGGGGGACGGCTTCTTTGCAGGTGTCGATCGATTACGAGTCCGAGGAGGATTTTCGAAGCAAGATCCAGGCGGCGTATTTTTTCGGCCCCTTGCTGAAGATGTTTTGTGACCATTCTCCGACGTTTCAGGGGGAGCCGCTATATACCCATCTCAAACGCACCGATATCTGGCGGCGGGTGGATCCTTTGCGATGCGGTATTCTGCCGGGCATTTTTTCGGAATCTTTTGGCTTCGCGGATTATGTTGAATTTTTGGGAAAGATGCCGCCGATTTTTCTGGAGCAGGGAGAAGAGATGCAGCGGACCGGGACGCAAACTGTCGCCGAGCTGTTTGCGGGAAGACCGATGAAGGAGGAGGAAATCGGGCACATCCTTTCGATGGCTTTTCCAGACGTGCGCTTGAAACAATATCTGGAAATCCGCTTCGCCGATTCGGTGGAGCTGCCGATGGTTTTGGCGTACTGCGCGTTGATCCGGGGGCTGCTGTATTCAAAGGAGGGACTAGCCTTCGCGCGGGAGCAGATTTCTTCTATGAGATTGACCGAGAAGGATATCTGCTGTAGCGAAGACGCTTTGATGCTGGATGGTTGGCGCGCCAACGTCTACGGAAGAAGCGCCTTGGAGTGGGCGAGAAGCATGCTCAAGTTGGCTCGTCATTCCATTTCAAAAGAGGAGAAGGGCTTTTTGGATGTTTTCGAGCAAATGCTGGATGAATGAATGAATGGCTAGAATGGTTCCGTTCCCAGCGGATTCAAATACGAAACGATATCGGAGGACAAACAAGGAGGAAGATCGATGAGATTACAAGAACAGGTTTTTGAAGCTTACCAGTCGCATATAAACGCCCACCCGGAAGAGAACCGCCGGGGCGCTATGGCGATGAAGGACGCGATGGAGCATTCGCCGTTGTTTTGGAACAATATGTTGGACAAAACCGTGTATATACCGAAGGTATTCGACGAAGAAACGATCCACCAATTTGAAAAGATTGTGGAGACGGGCTGCGGGATTTTTGAAAAGGTCATCAAAGCCTATCGTACGGACGAGGATTACCGCAAGTTGTTTCCGTTTTCCAAGAAACTAGAAGAGTTGATTCTTCTACCAACTCCTTACAAAGGCTCCTTGCCGATCGCAAGGCTCGATATTTTCTACCATGAAGATACCGGAGATTTCAAATTCTGTGAGATCAACACCGACGGCACGGCGGCCATGCTCCGGGATTTGGAGATTCGAAAAGCGTTGATCTGCAATCCCGCCCACCAAGCTGTGATCCGGGATTTCGATCTGCAGCCCTTCGAATTGTTTGATAGCTGGGTGCAGACCTTCAACGCTCTGTATCAGACCTATGAAAAGAAAAAGGACAAGCCGAATATCGCCATTGTCGATTTTCTGGAAAATGCGACGCTGCGGGACTTCGAGGAGTTTGCCCGGCGTTTCCAGGCAGCCGGATTCAACTGCGAGATCTGCGACATACGGAGGCTGAAATACGAGAACCACGTTTTGCTTTCGGAGGCCGGTTATCCGATTGACGCGATCTACAGGCGAGCCGTGACGGCGGATATTGTGGATCATTACGATGAAGTATCGGATTTTCTAAATGCGGTACGAGACGACGCGGTCTTTTTGGCGGGCGCCTTTGAGACCCAATTGATCCATACCAAATGGCTCTTCTACGTGCTGCATCACGCAAAAACAAAGGCCATTTTGACCGAAGATGAGTGGTCGTTTGTGGAGGCGCATGTGCCGCTGACGGTGGAATTTTCAGAGGATTACATTCGTTTGGAAGAAGTGCTTGAAAAGAAGGATGATTATATGCTCAAGCCGATGGATGCCTATGCCTCCAAGGGTGTTTATGCGGCAGGACGCGAATGCACGGCCGAGGAATGGGAAAGCACGGCGCGCGCGCTCTATGGAAAGGGGTATATCTGCCAGGAATACTGCGCGCAATATATGACCGAAAACATCGATTTTGCCTGGGGAGATGGAGAATGGAGTCCGTTCATCAATATGCCCGGTCTCTATGCGTACAACGGGAAATTCGCCGGGATCCTGATGCGGATGGCGTGCCAGGAGCGGATCATCGTCGCCCATGAAAATGAACGAACGGCGGCGGTGTTCGTGGTGAAGGGGAAGAAATAATCTGAAGATTGCCCTGAGGTAGTACAAGTGAAGAGAGTTTAATATGGTTTGTGGGGATGCCCGTGGTTGTCTGGCTGGAATGGCTGGATGGCTGCGGGTGTTTATGTTTACAAAATGGAAAAATACTGCAATCTAATATCGAGTATGATACTAGTTATGCCGATATACAATGTTGAAGGGAGATACCATGAATAAACGTGAAGAAGATATGATGAACGCCCTGTGGGATAAGGGAGAGCCGATGACAAGTGTGGATCTCGAAGAAATACTGGATAGTGCCAAGTGGAATCATGCGGCGATATTTCGGGTAATTAAGGCATTGTTGTCAAAGAATCTTATTGAGGAGTGCGGAACACAGTTAAGGGGCAAGCAGTGGACACGGAAATTCAGACCTGTGATCAGTCGTGAAGAGTATATGGCGCAATATCTTGTTGACAGAGGCATAAATACGAATTCGCTTGGGCTTATTGCTGCAGCTGTAGTTGAGCGAAGTCATGGAACATCTTCAGAAGATGAAAAACTTATATCAGAATTAGAATCAATCATAGCTGAGATAAAGGAGCGGGCGAAAAGTGCAGATCAATGTGTATCTTTTTCTGGCATTGGTGGTTTTGATCTTGCTTCGGATGATAGTACCCGTAGAATTACCACCGATGGAGGGGCTTAAAGTGGTATCTATATATCATCCGATCATGTTCTTGGTCCACGAAGAATTGATTGGGGATGTTTCGGCCGCAGATATTTTGATATGG
Organism: Lachnospiraceae bacterium; assembly: GCA_017477005.1. Lineage (GTDB taxonomy): Bacteria > Bacillota > Clostridia > Lachnospirales > Lachnospiraceae > RGIG4930. Next base: position 7,208 of record JAFUXY010000204.1, read on the forward strand.
ACGTGGCTGATTGTGGCTGTTTTTCTTGTGGCAAGGTTCATCATAAAGTATATAAGATTTATTAGCGGACTTAGAAAAAGCGCATTTTCGGATCAGAAACTTGAATATTATTGGAGTGATGTGATAGGTGATAAGGATAAAGATGGAATCTCAATCATGCGTAACCGGCACATTGATACTCCTATCAGCGTTGGCATTATACATTAGATGATTATGATCCCGGAGCACATTGGTTCCGATGATATCGACCTGATCATCAGACATGAGTTTGAACATATAAAAAGCGGGGTTCTTTTGATCAAATTTTGCATCAACATACTCTGCTGTGTGTTCTGGTTCAATCGTTCTGAGGTGTTCACTGCCTATCAACGTGATGCCAGGAAGAAGGACAGGTTAAGGGGAACATGGACATTAGGAGAATATGAGCGTTCTTATAGGCGATATTTTGTAGATGTTGTAAAAGCGGCGGATTCCTATTGGCGGGTAGGAGATGAATTTGACAAGGACATCATCAGGGGTATAACACGTGAGGATGTTGAACAGTACATCAGCTCCGATGGCTCGGAGCTTACACTAAATAAATAAGGAGACGAGGTGATTGACCCAATATTATAGGAGGTTATGGCATGTTCTTATCAGCAGTTAATAATAATTATCACGGGACATATTCTGTGAATAGAAACACGGGCAGGCGGGATTCATTTCCATATTCAGTCAAGGTCGAAGGGGACGGTCGCTTGAATAATCGAAAAAGTTTGTTCGATTTTGCAACTGTTACGATTACGGAGCATATGTTAAGTGACAAATACGGTAAAACTGTCACGAATGGTCCGCGGATACAACCTCAGACTCTGGGTTGCAAACAGACTGGAGACTATGAAGAAATCCCGGATGAGACAATAAAGTCGGTGAAATTACCGGATTCGTTTGAGGGCTTGAAAGAATGCAGCGTGTATTATCATGGACGCCAGATATCTGAATACGAGCTTATTCAAACAGCAGTGGCAGCAGGAAAGATAGAACTTCCGGAAAATCCCGAACACAAAGTCGCATTTGGACTTGCCAGGGAAGCATTTAAAGTATTAGTGCAGGACGAGGCAAAGCCTAAATATCCGGGATCGACGACATTGTATTCTGAAGATAGGAAATATACATTTACAGAGGATACCAATGGGAAATTGAAAATGCACCTGATAGAGGATGAAGCTATGGGTGCATCCTTAGAAGATATTTCAAATTGGATCATGAGTGGCACACCGAACAGGAACATAGAAACAAGATATTTGAATTATCTTAAGACAGCAGATCCTGATCTGTATGACAAGGCACAGCATATAGGTACGGAGGTCAGGACGTATGGGTTCATGGAGGATTTGTATGGACAGGGAGTTCTGAGTGAGAAGCAAAATTCCTACGATCTTGGGTTGTTGGGGATGCTCTTCGGGAAAAATCCTGATGGGATGCGTTTATTATTGCATGAATGCAAGGAATCCGGCAACTTTCTGGGACTTCTGAATATGTATGACCCTTACGGAGCGGCAGGTCTGAAAAAGCTGCGGGAGGAACAGAAAGAATTGGTATAGAAGATTATACTGCTTTTGCAGAGGATAAACACTTGACATTTCGGCTATTTTTGCTATCATATAATCAGCATTTGGGCTGGCAGAGATGTCAAGGTCCAACCTACCGGCGGGGGGACTCCCCGCCATTTTTATTTTGGGAGAAATGTTTTGAAGATACTAAGTATTCATGTAGATAATTGATTGATGAATTGCCGGATGATAGCGTTAGAGTTATGATTGAGCTTATGAGCAGGATGCCTAAAACCACACAAATAAACATTGTTTCCAATCCCATGAAAGGCAAGACAAATAAAGAAAGGAAAAGGGCTGCATTTGAAAGGATGAAAAAACTTCGGAAGTTGGCGGTTGAACACAAAATAGAAGATATTGAGGCGGCACGAATGCGACGCAAAGCTAGTCCCGCAGGGGCATTCCTATGCGATTTGTGTGTCCTATTGGACTAACTTCGTGTCGCAGGTTTTTGAGGAAATATGATTAAATCAGTGCTTCCCTAATACAGTCGAGATAGAACAACGGATGAAAACCCGCAAAGGCATATAAATACTGAGTTTGTGGAATTCAATCAAAACCCCGCAGGATCGCCGCGGCTCTCCACCACCTGGTAGCCGATTCGCTCCACCCGTATCGACAAGCAGCGAATGCATTCGGCGGCTTCATCCCCGGTGCAGATTTTGTTGTCGTACAGCAGGTATTTTCCGCGAACGTCTCCGGGAGAGAGGTTTGGCATCATGACATTGGCACCAGCCAAAATCCCTTTTTCCCGACCGAACGCATCGGCTGTGCCAAGCGCTGTCGTGGCGGGGAGCAGCACCTTCGGAAGAATCAGCCGGATCACGGACAAAAGCCGGAGCGTCAGCTCCACTGAACCGGCAGGCTGATCGGCAAAATCCGTATCGTGATGCGGGATGAAGGGACCGATTCCCACCATCTGCGGCTGAAATTCCTGCAAAAAACGCAGGTCGGCGACCAAATCCGCGGTCTGCTGCCACGGCGAACCGACCATCATCCCGCAGCCCACCTGGTAGCCGATTTTCTGAAGGGTCTTCAGGCATTGCATGCGGTGCGTAAACGACATATCTTGCGGATGCAGCCTTTCATAATGTGCTTTGCTGGCGGTTTCATGGCGCAGCAAATAGCGATCGGCGCCGGCTTCAAACCAGCGCCGATAGCTTTCTTCCTCGTGTTCTCCGACCGAGAGGGTGATCGCGCAATCCGGATGGCGTTTCCGAATCGCCGCGACGATCGAAGCGATCCGTTCCTCAGTAAAATAGGGATCCTCCCCGCCCTGCAGTACAAAGGTGCGAAAGCCGAGCGCATACCCGCTGTCGCTGCAGGTGACAATCTGTTCCTCTGTCAAGCGATAACGCTCGGCCGTTGCATTGCCGCGGCGGATCCCGCAGTAATAGCAGTTGTTCTTGCAAAAATTCGTAAATTCGATCAGGCCTCGGAGGTAGACGCTTTTGCCATAATAGCGTTCCCGAATCGTCCTGGCCTTTTGCGAAAGGTATTCTGCGAACTGCGGATTGCGAAAGAAGAGCAGGGAGGAAAATTCCTCGTCGGTCAGATCTCTTGTCTCCGCGAGCTTGTCCGCCAATTCGTAGTAATAGGATAATTCACTCATCAATCACATCAATCTCTCAAGTGTTTTATACAATTCCTCGGGCTCCACCGGTTTGGACAGATGCGCATTCATACCGGCGTTCATGGATTTCTGTACGTCCGTCTCCACATCGTTCGAAGTCAGCGCGATGATTGGCACAGTCCTTGCATCGGAACGGTCGAGACCTCGGATAGCCTCTGTGACCTCGAGTCCGCTCATCACCGGCATATTCACATCCATCAAAATAGCATTGTACTGTCCCTCTCGGCTTTGTGTAAACCGATCGAGAGCCTTTTGTCCATTGTCAGCAATATCCACCAACACGCCGCAGGCAGAAAGCATCTGTTTCAGGATTTCGGCGTTGATCAGCATATCCTCCGCCATCAGTATCCGCTTTCCGCGCAGCTTTGGATGTGGTGTATTGACCTCGAGATTTTGTTGGTGTCCGGC